>JAYVSP010000706.1:0-6330 GCA_043775215.1 Planctomyces sp.
CCCGGTGTCTGTGAAACCGGACGGCTTGCGCCGTTCCGCTACAAAATGCGCGCAGGAAAACAAGAAACTGAGAACTAGTAGTACAAAGCATCAATCTCGTCCGTGCGAAGAATAGTATGCGGGGACGATGATTTTAGACGCGGCTGAATTCTCACGCGAAGCCTCGCAGTATTCGGCCAGAAGAGGTTGCACAATGGTGGATGACGCCACATTGACCGTTGCTCAAGAGCGATTGCAGGCGGTCTATGATCCGCAGCGGTTTCGAGTGGCAGCGGCCCGTTGGGCGGAGTTGCTCTCCGAACACCTTGGCCGGGTTCAGCAACGCGCAACGCGAGTCCTCAATTGGGCCGATCCCGAAGCCAACATTGCTGAAGCTGAGCAATGGCTGGAAAGCGTCACCGGCGCCGATACAGACCGATTCGCTGCCATCGTCCAGCAGATGCTCGACCGAGGGCACAATCTGCATCATCCGCATTACATCGGACATCAAGTTCCCGCGCCGGTGCCGATTGCGGGTTTGTTCGACGCGGTGGGAGCCGTCACCAACCAAGTGATGGCGATCTACGAAATGGGTCCGTGGGCAACAGCCGTTGAGCGAGTATTGGTCAATCGCCTGGGCGAGCAAATCGGCTGGCGACGGAACGAATTCGCCGGACTAGTGACTCACGGCGGCTCGCTGGGGAATCTTACGAGCCTGCTGACCGCTCGCAATGTGGCGCTCGGTGGAGCGTGGGAACAAGGTGTGGCGACAGATGGCCCGCGGCCAGTGATCGTTGTACATGGCGACGCACATTACTCGGTCGCGCGATCGGCTGGAGTGATTGGCCTCGGCACGAAACAGGTATTGCGCGCGGCACTCGATGAGCGGCGAAGGCTTGATCCGCAGAAGCTCGATGAGCAATTGGCTGAACTCAAATTGCAGGGGCATCCGGTCGTGGCGGTCTCGGCCTGCGCCTGTGCCACGCCGATTGGAGCGTTCGATCCGCTGCGCGATGTTGCGGAAGTTTGTCGGAAGCACGGAATTTGGATGCATGTGGATGCGGCTCACGGCGGAGCGGCCTTGTTCAGCCGACGCTACCGGCATCTGCTGGAGGGGATCGATCAGGCCGACAGTGTCGTGTGGGATGCTCACAAAATGATGTTCATGCCGGCTCTGTGTGCGTTTGTATTATATCGCGATAAGCGACATCGCTTTGAAACGTTTCGGCAGGAAGCTCCGTACCTGTTCGACCCGTCCGCGCCGGGCATGGCCGAATATGACAGCGGCATGTTGACTCTGGAATGCACCAAACGCGCCGCCGCTTACGGCTTGTGGGGCACTTGGTCGCTGTTTGGCCAATCGCTCTTTGAGGACTTGGTCGATGTGACATTTGGCCTTGGCCGAGTGTTTTACGAGAAGCTGCTCGCGGCGGAAGACTTTCTCCCGCTACACGAACCGGAATGCAACATCGTCACATTCCGGCATGTGCCCGCCGCGCTGCGGGATGCTCAGCCGGAAGTGCTCGGCGCGTTTCAACGTGAGGTGCGGCGGCGTGTCATCGAGTCGGGCCAGTTCTACATCGTGCAGACGAATTTCGGTGGGAGCGGTGCGCTGCGTGTGACGATCATCAACCCACTGACGACCGCGGATGACTTGGATCAATTGCTCGCGACGTTGCGTGACGTTGGGGTGGAGTTGCTCAAGAATGGTTGGAGCCAGAAATGACAAAAAGCTTGATGGTGCTTGTGTGCGTGCTTCTGTCGTTCAATCCACTGCGGGCTGCTGACGAAGCTGTGACCGACAAGGTTTCCTCGTGGAACGGCTTCGAACAGCGCGACTTTCAAGTCGATGGCCGCGATGGATTTGTCGTCGTGCCGAAGCAACCGGCGGATGGGAAGCCGTGGATTTGGCGGACCGAATTCTTTGGACACGAGCCTCAAGCAGACCTCGCGCTCGCGGCCAAAGGATTTCATCTGGCTTACGTCAATGTGCAGAACATGTATGGCTCGCCGAAATCGCTCGATCACATGGACAAGTTTTACGAACACCTCACGTCGGTGCGGGGGTTCTCGAAGAAAGTGGTCCTCGAAGGATTTAGTCGGGGCGGTTTGTTCTCGCTGAATTGGGCGGCCAGGAATCCCGACAAAGTGGCCTGCATTTACAACGACGCTCCGGTGTGTGACTTCAAGAGCTGGCCAGGCGGAAAGGGAAAGGGCAAAGGCTCGCCGGGTGATTGGAAGAATTGTCTCGCGGCGTATGGCCTCACCGAACAACAAGCGTTGGAGTACAAGTTCAATCCCGTCGACAACCTGGAGCCGCTGGCCAAGGCCAAAATTCCGCTGTTGCACATCTGCGGTGATGCTGACAACGTCGTGCCGATCGACGAGAACACGCGCCTCGTCGAGGAACGATACAAGAAACTCGGCGGTTCGATCACCGTCATCGCGAAGCCAGGAGTCGGACATCATCCGCACAGCCTCGTGAACCCAGAGCCGATCGTGACGTTTGTCTTGGCTCACACGATCGGCGGCGACCAATGACGGACGAACGCATCATTCCCGGTTCGACGGCGGCTTTCTTTCGTCGGCTGTGGCCGGTGTTCAAGTGGCTGTTGTTCGCGCTGGTGATCGCGTTCGTTGGGCGACGAGCGTGGGAACTGTGGCGTGAGGGTTCTGTCGGCTCGGTAACGATTCACTGGCCCTGGCTGTTGGTGTCGGGTGGCCTGTATTTGGTCGGCTGGTTTCCGTCAGTGTATTTTTGGCGGAAGTTGATTCACGGCCTGGGAGGCACCTCTTCGCGGCTGGACGTGGCGCATGCGTTTTTCGCCGGACATTTGGGCAAGTATGTGCCGGGCAAGGCGTCCGTGTTGCTGATCCGCGCGGGGTTGCTGCAAGACCGCGGTTGTCGACCGGGTGTGGCGGCATTGACCTCGACGTATGAAACACTGGCCTGCATGGGAGTCGGAGCAGCGGTCGGACTGACAATGGCTCCCGTGGTCTGGCCGCGAGCCGTCATTGAGGGTATGCCGAAGCTGGTCCGGCCGGCCTTTGAGCATCCGCTGATGTTTGGCCTGGCGGTCGTCGGAGTGTGCGTCGCTTTGGTGCCGGTCGTGGCGGAAGTGCTCGGCGTGATTGCGCGGAAGCTGACGCCGCCGACTCGCGAAGGGGAGACCGACGCTCCGCCGTTTCGAGTCGGCCGGTGGTTCTTGCTGGGTTGGTGCTTCGTGTTCGTGACGACGTGGTTGCTGCACGGCCTGAGTTTGGGATGCACGTTGCGCGCGGTTGGCGTGGTCACGTCGTGGTCGGATTGGTTGACTTGGACTGGTGACGTTTCGTCAGCGTCGTTCTTGGGTTTCTTGGCGGTGTTCGCTCCCGGTGGCTTGGGGGTGCGCGAAGGAGTGCTCATTGGGTTGCTCAAGGAGCAGCGGGGGATCAGCCAATCGCAAGCAGTGGCGGCGGCCGTGCTGTTGCGTGGCGTATGGTTGGTGGCTGAAATCATCGCGGCCGCCGGCTTCGGATGGCTCGCGCGGAAGAGTGTTATTACCGAAATCTCCGATCTCAAATATCTCAAATCTAAAACCTGAAATCTCAAATCACATGCTGTCGATCATTGTGCCGGTGTTGAATGAACATGAAAGCTTGCCGCAATTGCATGCGGAGATCAGCCGTACCGGCGAACAGCATGGAGTGGAACTCGAAGTGATCTTCGTGGACGACGGTTCGCGCGACGGCAGTTGGGACGTGATTCGGGAGTTGGCGGCCAAGGACTCGCGTGTGTCGGGCATTCGCTTCCGCAGGAACTTTGGCAAAGCGGCGGCACTGACGGCCGGCATGAGTGCGGCGCGTGGCGACTTGCTGATGATGATGGACGCCGATTTGCAGGACGACCCGGCTGAGATTCCGAATTTCCTCGCCAAACTCAACGAAGGTTGCGACGTGGTGAATGGCTGGAAGGAACGCCGGCTCGATCCGTGGCATAAGGTTTATCCCAGTCGTGTCTTCAACGGAATGATCGGCTGGCTGACGGGACTGGAGTTGCACGACCACAACTGCGGGCTGAAGCTATTTCGCGCGGCAGTGTTTCGCGAAATCACGGTGTACGGCGAGTTACATCGATTCATTCCAGTGCTGGCACATGCGCGCGGATTCCGCGTGACCGAGATTCCGGTGCATCACCGCGAGCGGCAATTCGGTCATTCCAAGTACGGCATTCGCCGGTTTTCGCGAGGTTTTCTGGATCTGCTGACCGTGAAGTTCCTCACTGGGTTTGGGCACCGTCCGCAGCACATGCTGGGCGCGGTCGGGTTGCTGTTTTTGGGAACGGGGTTTCTGGGCTTGGGCTATCTGGCCGTGTTGTGGCTGCTGATGAATGTGCCGCCGCTGCTGGGGAGTCCGCCGTTGATCGAAGTGATACCGATTGGACCGCGGCCGCTGCTGGCGTACTCCATCGCGGCAACGTTACTGGGTGGACAGAGTCTGTCGCTGGGGCTGCTCGCGGAGTTGGTGGTTTCGAACACAGTGCGCGAACATGAGACCTTCAGCGTCTCGGAGCGAACCGCAGAATAAATAAATAAATAAGGATTGACGATTGATGATTAAGGATTGTTGATTGTTGAAATGGATTCAATCATCACTTCGCCTTGAACTTCAGAGTCACCTTCCCTTTGTTGTCGGCCAGTTTGTTCCAGGCGTCTTCGCAGCGGAGGAATAGTTGTCCTTCGCCCGGAGCAGTGAAGGTGCCGTCGGAGGGAATCGCAAACGGCTCGCTCAGTTCGTAGTCGTGGAACAGGACTCCCACCAGTTGACCCGGTTTGAAAGGCGACTGGTACGGCATGACGCTTTCAAGTTCTTCGACTTTGTGCGATCCCTTGCCAGCCGCCTTTGTTGCTTTGGTGGACTTGCTGGCTGAACCCTCTTTGGCCGGCTTTGGAGCGTCAACGTCTTCGCCGAATGGATTGAGCACCGGGCCGTCTTCGGAAAGGTGCCAGGAACCCTCGGCCGTCAACTCAAATGTCTCGCCCTCTTTCACCTGCAGTCGTGATGCCTGCCAACCGTGATTCGCTTCGATGGTGCAAGTGACGGACGCGGTGTTTGTCGCTCGGCGAAACTTTGACTTCCAGTCCCAAGCGGTGAGAGTCACTTCATACCCCAGGTCGAAGTGCTGAAGTAAGAACAAGTACTCGAACGAAATCTCCTTGGCCATCGAGCCGTAGACGTGCTCAAAGGTGGCGTCCGGCTTGTCCATCAGGATGCCCAGACCGAGCGGCCGGAAGCGGTCGTAGTAGTTGGGGTTGTTCGCCAGCAGGTGGCAGAGTGCCCATCGCCAGCAATAGTTCTCCCACGAGTCACCGGTGATCTCGCGAGCGTTGATGATGGAGTTGAGTGTCTTCGGTTTGGAACTGCGAATGTACCGCACCGCCTCTGGATGACAGGTCACTCGCGATTCGCCGGCGCGCCAATATTGGCCCATTTCGGCCATGCCTTCGCTGTACCAGACGGGTCCGGTGCGGCCGAAGTTCTGGCCGCAGTAGGCATGGACCGCTTCGTGCTGCGGAGTGCCTCGGTCGGCGACGGCGTAGACTGTCGCCTTCGCGGCGACAACTTCATTCGTGCCGCGCACGACGCGGGTGAGCGTCTGTGTGACGCCGGCTCGTTCTTCGATCTTCGCGCGGCCTTCCGGGTCCAACGAACCAGGCGGCCACAACGACAAGTCGCGGACGACGAAACACTCAATCGGTTGTCGGTTGGGCTTGCCCCAGTACTTCGAGATCAAGCCGAGCATCGTCTCCAGCCGCTTGAGCAAGTCTTCCGCTTCGTCCTTGGGCAGATCGGTGTGCAGCAGAAAATTGGGCGAGCGAAAATCACGCGGTCTCGGTTGCTCGGCGCTAGCGGCCTTCTTGCTCGCCGACCGCTCCGCAGGCCGTTCCTTCGAGACACCGGACGTCCCCTTGGACTGAGCTAGCACCACAAATGGCGGAACAATGAGCAAACACACCAGCAGCCCCATCACCAGCAACACATTCAAACATCGCATAACGCGAGATTTCCTTCGCCAAGCAGGTTAGGACTCTGTCCCGAACCGGTCACAATATCACTTGGAACAACCCTCCGACGAGGGTGATATTGCTCCGTTCTGTCGTCAATCGCGAGACTGCTCCCGAAAGTGCTGTTCCAGGTTCAGGACTTTTGAGCGGGAGTTGTTGAGATGCAAATCGTGGTTTTGTGGAGCGGAGGACGCCGGTCGGTTTTGGCAGAATCATGCGGGGCAGAATCATGACACAGAACTGTATTTAGAACTTGTGCAGAAACAATTTGGTGATTTGGAGCCGCGCCCGTCAGGAAGCGGTGACC
>JAYVSP010000707.1:0-6769 GCA_043775215.1 Planctomyces sp.
TTTGGTCCAAAAAGATTGGTTGCTCAGTCATTTGTTCGCGACACCAATTTGCAAGCAAAGGTTGAGGGAGTTTTTCACCTTTATGCCACTTGATCCAGCCGCGTTCATCGCCCGGTAGCCACGTGCCGTAACAGGTCCAGGTGATGAAGTAAGCGAGCCGTCCGGTGAGTTTTCGTGTGGGGATGATTGTTTGCGCGGAGACCGGATAATGGATCAGGCCGATGAGCTGTTCGCGGCTCATCTTTGACTTGTTGCCCGGAGCCTGCTGCGAAAAGCGGGCGATGAGGCCCATGATGTAGTCGTAATCAATGACGGCGGAGGCGAAGAGCACGAACTCGAAATCGAGCTGCTGCACTGCGGGACTGGCCTTGTCGCCGGTCTTGCCCTGCTGTGCCCGGAGGCGCTGAGCGGTTTCGAGGTAGACGCCACGGAAAGCCTTGAGCTCATGGGATTGCAAATTGTCTGAGAAAAACACGAGCACCGCAATGTTGTGAGCAGGGCAGGCTAATTCTTGAAGCTGCGAAAACTGTAGCTCCGGCCCTTGTGGCCGGGTTGATGCAGTTCGTACGTGATTTCCCGGCGATCTTGAATCAACCCGGCCACAAGGGCCGGAGCTACAGTCTGCCTATGACGACCAATTAGCCTGCCCTGATGTTGTGAGGACGTGCGACAGGGCCGGTTGGCGACTAAACTCTGGTCGAGTTGACCGCCTGAAGGCGGAACTACGAACAGGGGGAGGGAGCCACGTCATGACCACAACTGCGCCGCGTCCGTTTGCACATCTGCATTGTCATTCGCAGTACTCGATGTTGGACGGAGCGAATCGGTTGCCGGACCTCGTCGCCAAGGTGAAGGCCGAGGGGATGAATTCGGTCGCGATTACCGATCACGGCAATCTGTACGGGGCCTTTGAGTTCTACGGACTGTGCAAGGACGCGGGGGTCAAGCCGATCATCGGCTATGAAGCCTATATTGCGCCGGGTAATCGCCGAGACCGTGGTGCGACGAAGATGAAGGAGGCCAGCTTTCATTTGACGCTGCTGGCCATGAACAAGACGGGATACTTCAATCTCGTCAAGCTGGCGTCGCTGGCGTACCTCGAAGGGTTTTACTATCGGCCGCGCATCGACAAGGAAACTCTGACGGCTCACAGCGAAGGGTTGATCTGTCTTTCCGGTTGTGCGGCATCGGAATTGTCGCAGCACATTCTCGGCGATCGCATGGATGACGCGAAGACGCTGATCGAGTGGTATCTCAAGACTTTTGGCGACCGCTTCTACATGGAGATTCAGAACGCCGGCTTGCAGATTCAGAAGGACTGCATGGAGGGCACGGTGGACTTGGCTCGGCAGTTCGGCCTGCCGCTGGTCGCGACGAACGACGCGCACTATCTCAACAAAGAAGATGCCGCCGCTCACGACGTGTTGCTGTGCGTGAGCACTCACACGACTGTCAACGACGAGAAGCGGATGCGCATGGACTGCGATCAGTTCTATGTCCGCTCGCCGGAGGAAATGTATGCCGCGTTTCCGGGATTCGATGAAGCGGTGAAGATGTCGCAAGTCATTGCCGACCGCGTCGACATTCAACTCGAAAAGAACCCCAAGCATTACCCGAAATTCGCTCCGCCAGACGGGCTGACCGACACCGAGTATCTTCGCAAACTGTGCGAGGAGCGGCTGACGACGCGATACACGCCCGAAGAGCTAACCGACGCACATCGGCACCGGCTGAATTTGGAACTGGCCGTCATCGATAAGATGGGGTACTCGTCGTACTTCCTGATTGTGTGGGACTTCGTGCGATTCGCCGAAGAGAACGACATCCCGTGCGGTGCTCGCGGGTCTGCGTGTGGAGCGATCGTTGCGTATTTGTTGGGGCTGAGTCACGTCTGCCCGCTCAAGTATGACTTGCTGTTCGAGCGATTCCTCGACGCCAGCCGCACCGAACCGCCGGATATCGACATCGACTTCTGCCGCGACGGCCGGCAGAAAGTGATCGACTACACGAAGCAAAAATACGGCAGCGCGAACGTCTGTCAGATCGGCACGTTCGGCACGCTCAAGGCCAAACTGGCGATCCGCGACGTCGGCCGAGCACTCGGCATCCCGCTGGCCCGCGTCGATCAGATTGCGAAGTCGGTGCCGGATGAACTCAACATCAAGTTGAAGGATGCCATCCAGCAAAGCCCCGATCTCAAGGAGGCCTATGACGGCGATCCGGAAATTCACAAGCTGCTCGACATCGCGCAGAAGCTGGAGGGGCTGACTCGCAGCGCCGGCACTCACGCGGCGGGCGTCGTGGTCAGCGACGCGCCGATCGACAACTACATCCCGCTGCAAACCATCACCGGCAAGGAAGACGTCATCACGCAGTGGGACGGCCCGCACGTCGAGAAGGCTGGCTTGCTCAAAATGGACTTTCTTGGCCTGCGAAATCTTACGATCTTGTACAAGGCCGTGAAGAACGTGAAGAAGCATCGCGGCCTCGACATCAATCCGATCAAGCTGCCGCTCGACGACCAGCCGACTTATGAACTGTTGCAGCGCGGCGAGACAAAGGGCGTGTTCCAATTTGAATCCGGCGGCATCCGTGACTTGCTGACGAAGATGCAGCCCGACAAGTTCGCCGACATCATCGCCACCTCTGCGCTGTACCGACCCGGCCCTCTCGAAGGGGGCATGGTCATGGACTATGTGGATGTGAAGCACGGCCGCAAAGCGCCGAACAAAGTCCATCCGCTGGTCGATGCGGTCCTTGAAGAGACCTATGGCGTGATGGTCTACCAAGAACAGGTGATGCGCATCTTAAACCGAGTCGGCGGGATCGAATTGGCCGACGCCTACAAGTGCATCAAGGCGATCAGCAAGAAGAAAGAAAAAACCATCGCCAGCTACTTTGACGAGTACGTCAAAGGAGCGGTCGCACGCGGCGTCAACCAACAAGTGGCCATCGACTTGTTTGAGCTCATCAAGAAGTTCGCCGGTTACGGTTTCAACAAGTCTCACTCCACCGCCTATGGCGCGGTCTCGTACCAAACAGCTTATTTGAAAGCTCATTACCCGGCCGAGTTCATGGCCGCATTGTTGACGTGCGGCATGGAAGACTCTGATCGCATCTCGGAACACACCGACGATGCGCGCCGCATGGGCATCGCGATCATCGCGCCGGACGTCAATTCGTCCGATGCCGAGTTCTCCGTCGTCGGCGACAAAGTGAGCTTCGGTCTCGCGGCGATCAAGGGGTTGGGCGGGCAAGCTGTGCAAGCACTCGTCGACGAACGCAAAGCCAACGGACCCTACAAAGACATTTTTGAAATGGCCGAAAGGCTCGATCCCAAGGTCATGCAGAAATCGACACTCGAGATTCTCATCAAGGCCGGAGCGCTGGACTCGCTCGGTCCGAACCGAGCTCAACACACGGCGGCTGTCGAACGAGCGATCGCCGGTGCCGCGGCTCATCAACGAGACAAACAACGCGGCCAGAAAAGCCTCTTCGGCGGTGACGATGACACTCCGGCATCCGTTGACGGAAAGCCGGCGAACAGCGGCGCACTGCCCGAGGCCGCAGACTGGGCACACTCACAGAAGCTCGCGTTTGAGAAAGAGGTGCTCGGCTTTTATCTCACCAGTCATCCGCTGTCGCAGTTTTCCGACAAGCTCAAAAAACATGCCACGCACCAGAACAAACAGCTTGGCGACCTGGAGGACGGCACCGAAGTGTTGCTCGGCGGCATGATCGCCAGCATCAAGAAGGCCCAGACAAAAAAGCCGAGCCGCAACGGTCACAGCAAGTACATCAACTTCGATCTCGAAGATCCGTCGGGCCTCGTCCGCTGCATCATGTGGCCCGAAGATTACGCGCGCCTGGGTGACAAAGTGCAGCCCGAAGCGATCGTATTTCTGAAAGGCAAAGTCGATCGCCGCAGCCGCGAGCCCAACGTCATCGTCAACCAACTGCTGACCATTGAGGAAGCCGACAAGAACTTCACGACGCAAATCGCGATCAACTTCAAGCGTGGCCTGCACGGCGAACGCGAGATGACTCGCGCCAAACAAATCCTCGAATCGCATCCCGGCAAGACCGACGTCCTGCTGATCGTGGACACGCCCGATCCGAACGACCCGCATCAGCATCTGAGATACGTCCTCAGCACCCCCAGCCAATTCAAGGTGAGCTGCAACACCGACCTGCAATCGCAACTCCACGACCTGCTCGGCCGAGAGCACATTCAACTGATTGCGCCGCCGAAACAAAACCGGATGCGTGAAATCGGCGGAGCACGCCAGTAGGCGATTGTGTGATTGAAGGGGCTCGGCGAGGTGGCCGGCCTGAGTCTCGTCGATATTGCCGAACGGACGGGCATCGGCCTCGCCGCGATCTGCCGTCTGAAGAATGGCACTCACGAGAACCCGACCATCAGCACGCTCAACCGCGTCGCCGCATCTCGTTCCGTGTCATCAATGTCGGTGGGGCAGCCACGGGAGGGACGGAATCCGGCATCGCGCGGGCCGACGACGACCAGAAAATTCCGGGCTGGCATCCGAACCAGCTTCTTTGACCGGATGCCTCAAATCACTTCGCGTCTGGGATGGCAGCGGCAGTGATCGTCAAAATAAACAGACGGTACTTTCTGTCTTTGTCTGTCTTTGATCCGGCGATCCTAATGCGGCGGCGTGCTTTTGGGTGGACTTCAGGCGAAGCTCTTCTACGATTCCACGACTTTCCTGAATCAAGTAGTCTGCGATGAGATGCCACCCGGATACCCCGGATACGGGCTTGGCTTGTGAGACGATCCGTTTGAGGGCCGAGAAATGAACGCTCTTCGTGTGCCGTTGCGAGTCGTGTTCTATGAAGAAGACGGTGAGTGGGTAGCTCATTGTTTGGAGTTTGACCTTGTGGGATGCGCCAGCACTCGTGAGGCCGCGTTGAAACGGCTGTCGGAAGCGATCGTCACACAGTTGGAAGCCACTCGACAAAATCACAACTTGGCGAATCTGTTTACTCCCGCCAGCGGCGAGTGCCTCGCCAAGTTCGCGGCGGGCCACGACGTGGCCGCCTACGAATTGAGCATCCCTTGGCTCTCGCCCGACGTGGTGATCGAACGAGCCGACGTCCGCGAGTTCCGCGAGAATTGGGACTCGACGCAACCATTGTCCGGTGACTTGGTCTCGGCGTAGGACACCGCGATGGCGAAACGTCGTGTGACGATCCACGAGCTGCGCCGGATTCTGAAACGTTTTGGCGTTGAGGAAGACTCGTCACGCGGCAAAGGGAGCCACACACTGTTTTACAAACAGTTCGCCGAAGGCGAATTCACGTACCCGATTCCGACTCACGAAAAAGACGTGAATCCCGCCTACGTCAAAGGTGCCCGTCGCAAGTTTCGGCTCACTTCCGAAGACGGCGTTTCCGATGACGACTTCTTTGGCCATGCGTAGCCGAACAATGATCGAAGTCTGGCGGGCTCTGATTAAACGGACGGGCATCGACCGCGCCGCGATCTGCCGTCTGGAGAATGACACTCACGAGAACCCGATCATTAGCACGCTCAACCGCGATGCCGCATCTCTAGGCCGCCGCATCTCGTTCCGTGTTGTCGATGTCGGTGGGGCAGCCACGGGAGAGACCGAATCCGACATCGCGCGGAACTCAGCTACATCTGACAGTTATTTCTGCGCCGGTCCTTACCGTCCTGGATACAGCGGCTGGCCGCTCCAGCCGAGTTTGCGTTGCAGCGTGGTGTAGTAGCTCCGGCCGGGAAGTTTCATGAGCTTGAAGGTGACGGGGGCACGCTTCACTTGGACCACGTCGCCGGTCTGCATGGGGCGGCGATATTGGCCGTCGACGACCAGCAGGGCTTCCTTCGACGCGTCGGATAGGCTGAGTTCATAAACGCAGTCCGCGTGATCGACGAGCGGCCGATTCGACAATGTGTGCGGGCAAATCGGCGTGATCACGAACGCATCGAGCTCCTGCCGCAAGAGCGGGCCGCCCGCCGAAAGACTGTGCGCGGTGGATCCGACTGGCGTGCTGATGATCAGTCCGTCGCCACTGTAGGTCGTCACCGGACGCGCATCGATCGCCAGCCGGACTTCGATCATCTGCAATGAGCTCGCAGCGCAAACGATCGATTCATTCAATCCCAGAAACGTTTCGCTCGACCCGTCCGCGCGCCGCAGCACGCATTCGAACATCAGGTGCTCGACAATGCGGAACTGACGTTGCTGGAGCAACGGGAACATCTCGCAGAATTCGTCCGGTGTCAGATCGGCCAAGAAACCCAAGCGGCCAAAGTTCACTCCCAGGATCGGAAGCTGATTGCGACCGAGTTGATGGCACGCTCGCAGAATCGCGCCGTCGCCGCCGAGAACCAGCACGAGGTCAGCATTCAAGCCGTCCAGTGATCCGTCGCCGTCGGCAATCGCCTCGACCAACTGCACGTTCGGCTGGGCCTGCAAAAACGCGGTGACCGCTTCGGCCCCCTGCTTCACGCGGGCGATGTCATCGCGAGCTAGCACCAACAGACGTAATGGCGATTCCGACATGCCGTGCAGAATACGACAGGCAATGCATTAGCGAAACTATCAGGCCCATTCAGGTGCGCGTTTCTTTCACGCGCAACAATGCCTTAACTTGTGGGGCAATAAGTCAAATCATGAGCGACAGGAGTGGACCCGCAGAGATCTCTGGGTAGCCACGCTCGCCAGAGTGTGGGCGAATCGCGGGAAAACCCACGTTCTGGCGAACGTGGCTACCTAACCTTCTC
>JAYVSP010000708.1:0-11412 GCA_043775215.1 Planctomyces sp.
CTCGAGCGGAGCAGGCAACGCGGCAATAGGGCGGTCTGAGATGTGGCGCACTCCGCGCAGGGCAGCGTGAATCAGACCGAAGGCGATGCCCATAGCCAGCCAGCCCTGACGCCGCCCCGCTCGCCTGTTCATTCCACCGTAAACGACTGCTTGAACTGCGGAATGATCGGGGCTTCATTGCATTGATCGTGCAGCAGTTGAGCGACGGCGGTGGCGGATTCCGGCTCGCCGTGGACAATGAAGGCTTGGCCGATGCCGCCGTGTTTGGCCATGTGCCCGAACCACCAACGAAAGTCCTCGGCATCCGCGTGAGCTGACAGGCCGTTGAGCACTTCAACGTGTGCTCGCAGATCCAGATCTCGGTCAAAGATGCGGACTCGCGGTTGGCGTTCTTGAATGCGGCGGCCGAGCGTGTATTCGGCCTGATAACCGATGAGAACGATCGTGTTCCGCTCGCTGCCGACCGCGTGTTGCAGGTGATGGACCACTCGGCCGTTCTCGCACATGCCGCTCGCGGCGATGATTACGCAGGCTCCCTTGCGGTCATTCAATTCGCGGCTTTCTTGCGGACTGGCGATGTACGTCAGCCCGCGGAATCCGAACGGGTCTGGGTCGGCCGCGCGTTGTTCTTGCAGGTTGTCGTCCATGATGTCTTGGTAGTGCCGATAAACTTGCGTCAGTTTGCGTGACAGCGGACTGTCGACGAACACTGGGATGTGCGGCAAGCGGCCTTCGTTGGAGAGTTGGTTCAAGAAGTACACCACGTTCTGCGTGCGGCCGAGACTAAAGGCAGGAATGATGACTTTGCCCTCGACGGCGATCGCCTCCTTCAGAATACGGAGCAATTCCGCCTTCTGGTCTTCGGCTGGCGGGTGTACGCGGTTGCCATAGGTCGATTCGGTGATGAGCACGTCGCAGCCGTTGTCGATCAGCGCGGGATCGCGTAGCAGCGGCAGTCCGCGGCGACCGAGATCGCCGGTGAAGACGACTCGTTTGAGTTCGCCGCGATCTGTGATCTCCAATTCGGTGATCGCCGACCCGAGGATGTGTCCCGCTTCGTGAAACCGCAGCCGCACGTCTTTCGCCAGTTCATGCCATTCGCCATATGGCACGGTTTCAAAGCGTTTGACCAATTCGCAAACGTCGCGATCATCGTACAGCGGCTCGACAGGGGGGTGTCCCTGACGCAACCGGCCGCGCAGGTATTTCGCGTCTTCGGCCGCGATGTGAGCACTGTCTTGCAACATGATCTCGGCGACATCGGCGGTCGCGGCGGTGCAGAAGATCGGGCCGCGAAAGCCGGCGCGGTACAATCCCGGCAGATTGCCGCAGTGATCGATGTGAGCGTGCGAGAGAATCACGGCATCGAGATTCTGGGGATTGCAGTGGAACCGCTCGTTCTTTGCACGAGCCTCCGCGCGGTGCCCTTGAAAGAAACCGCAGTCGAACAAGATGCGTCGGTTGTCGGTCTCCAGCAGATGTTGACTGCCAGTGACTTCGCCCGCGGCTCCGAAAAATGTCAGTTGCATGATGGGTCTTTTTGTGGTGACGTGAGGGTCAGTTTTTTTTTAACTCAAGACGCAAAGTCGCAAAGGTAGGCGAAACGAGTTGTTCAGTGCGCAGTCAATTCGGGATCCTACTGGCAGTGGAAGACGCCTTTGTGATTGCATGCTTTGCGTCTTTTCACCTTTGCGACTTTGCGTTGATTCTCTGCATCTTGTCCTTCAATCGGCGGCACAATCGACAGGCAGCATCGCCATTTACCAACTTTGGCCGAAAATCATTTTGACCGACTTTACCGCAAACTCCTAGAATCGGATGGCGTTTCTCGGCGAGATTGGCCGATGTTTTCAAAAGGGCCGTGCGTTCAGAATTCAAAATTGGCGGCTGTGACTGTGCGACGACGCCAAATTCCTTCTCCGCCAATTTTGAGTTTTGAACGCACGACCCTGCAATCTTGCTGAGTATGTGTAGTATCCGTTCTTGGTGCGTTGGTGATCCAGCGACTGAGAGCGCGAAGCCCACTCGGACTCCGTGCCGCTCCCAGACGTTGGGTGAGGAGGCCAATCATGGCTCCATTGCTCGCTGGGGAAGATGTCCTTCGACGAATGTTCGCCGGTGTGACCGAACAGACCTTCGAGGTCGAATTGGGAATCGCCGAGCAGCCGCTGATCGAATATCTGGTCAACATGCTGCTGCGGTTTCTGCGTCAAGAGGCGATCTACCGCGTGCGCGACACGACGGGACATCGCTTGATGCAGGTGGCCGATATGGTCGAAGAGGCCGAGCACCGTCAGGCCCGCCCACGCCGCGAGATTCACCGGCATATCGGGGACTTCACGCTGTTCTTCAGCGGCGTCTTTCCGGAACACTTGCCACGCTTGCAGGCTCCTGACCGCAAAGACCATCTGCTGGATTACTGCCGGCAGGGAAAGCGGTCGTATCTCATCGCCGCCAGTTATGCGGACGACGACGACGCTCGCGAAGAAGCTCCCGTGCTGCGGTTGCTCAGCGAGGAGTTTGAGCTGTGTTCGGAAGGACTCAGTCGCGTCCGCCGCGAATTGGCTGTCTTGCCGCAGCTCGGTGGTCAGCGGTCAGAGATCAGAAGTCAATCAGAACAAAATTGACCGCGGTGCAAGATCTGTTCCTCAACGTCGCCGACATCGCTCCGAGCCTGTGAATTCTTGTAGGTCATATGTCGGGAGTGAGCGTGACGGGCCAAATGCTTCGCCGGCGCGGTCTTGCCCGTTCGGCTCGCAGGCTCGAACGCATCACTTCACCAAGAGAACCGCACACTGTGCGAGCGCCGCGATTTGATGGCTGAGCGTGCCGACCAGAAAGGTTGCCGTCTGCGGGTCATATTTGTGGTTGGCTTAAATGACTTGCATCAGACTTCCTTGATCTGTGCATGGCCGATGGAGAGACTATCATTGATGAGCATCTTTCGTAATTGTGGCTGGTTACCGTGTGCTCACGAGGTGAAAGACGCTCAACGCGTGTGCGATTTGGGACACGAGTGATGATTGCGATTCTGACTGGGCTCTCCGGATTGGCCTGTCAGGAGTTGGTGGTTAGGGTGAATGGCAAAAATGGTCTGAGTGCGTCACGGAGCGTGCTAAAATTCTCTGCGGATATTGCGGATCGTCGTCTCGATTACGGACTCAGGTGGTAGCGTTATGGCCTTTTCCAATCACGAATCCAGACTTCGGTATCTGTCCCAAAGCCGGTTCCTATTGCTGGTTGGAGCGTTGTACTTGGCGACCATATCACCAGCCGGCGCGGCAGATCGCTCGGTGAGCTTCGTCAACGAGATCATGCCCGTCCTGACCAAGGCTGGCTGCAATGTGGGCGTGTGCCATGCCAAAGCAGGCAACGGGCAGAACGGGTTTCAGTTATCCGTGCTCGGATTTGAACCGCTTGAAGACTACGAACATTTGGTGAAGGAAGGCCGCAACCGGCGGCTATTTGCGGGGGCTCCCGATCGGAGCTTGTTGCTGTTGAAGGCGACCGGTCAGATGCCGCATGGCGGCGGAGTTCGACTCACTCCAGCATCGGAAGGTTACGCACTTTTGCGAGATTGGATTCAGCAGGGGGCGACATTCGATTCGACGTCGGCTCCGACGTTGGTGTCGTTTAAGGTCGAACCGGCTCGCGGCACGATCCAGCGGATGGCGGAGCAGCAACTCAAAGCAATTGCGAAGTATTCAGACGGCAGCGTTCGCGACGTCACGGGCATGGCGCTCTACGAGGCCAACGACAGGGCGATGGCCGAGGTGAACGAGCGCGGCTTGGTGAAGATTTCCGAGATCGTCGGCAATGTTGCCGTGATGGTCCGCTATCAGGGGCGAGTTTCGGTTTATAGCGCATCCGTGCCGCTCGGAGCACCAGTCGAGAATCTGCCGTCGTCGAAGAACTTCGTCGACGAACTGGTCTTCGCAAACCTCAAGGCGCTTGGCATTCCACCATCAACGGTCTGCGACGACGCGACGTTTCTCCGGCGAGTGACTCTCGATATTGGCGGTCGGTTGCCGACTGAGGAAGAATCGGCCACGTTTCTCGCCAGCAAGGATGAAGGCAAACGGGACAAGGTCATCGACGACCTGCTGCGAAGTCCCGACTATGCCGACTTCTTTGCCAACAAGTGGACGGCGCTCTTGAAGAATCGCCGCGATGATGAGAGCGACACGGTTTCCAACTTCGCGTTTCATGCGTGGGTGCGAGACAGCTTCCTGGCCAACAAGCCTTACGACCAATTCGTCCGCGAGGTGCTCGCCGCGACCGGAACGGTGATCGGCAATCCGCCGGTCGCGTGGTACAAGCGAGTCAAAGAGCCGAAGCAGCAGATTGAGGATGTGGCTCAGCTATTCCTCGGCGTGCGGATGCAGTGTGCTCAGTGTCATCATCATCCGTTCGAGCGTTGGAGCCAGGACGATTATTACTCGCTGGTCGCGTTCTTCAGCCAAGTCGGACGCAAGCCATCGGGGACGCGCGGTGAGGATTTGATCTTCCACAAGCGCGGCATCGCAACCGCCGCGAACATGAAGACGGGAGTGCCGCTCAAGCCTGCTGCGCTCGGCGACGCGATTCCGGAGATCGCCGCCGATGAAGACCCGCGACTGAAGCTCGCCGATTGGATGGGCTCGAAGAACAACCCGTTCTTCGCGAAGTCGCTCGTCAATCGGTACTGGAAGCATTTCTTCGTGCGGGGGCTGATCGAGCCGGAAGACGACATCCGTGACACGAACCCACCGACGAATCCTGCACTGCTGGAGGCTCTCGAAAAGCATTTTGTTGCCAGCGGGTTTGATCTGAAGGAACTTGTGCGAGTCATCACTCAATCGCGAGCCTACCAGTTGAGCGAAGTGCCGAACGAACACAACGTCGTCGATCGGCAGAACTACTCGCGTTACTACCCGAGGCGGTTGCAGGCCGAGGTGCTGCTCGACGCGATCGACCGGCTGGCGGGGACTCAGACCGACTTCGCCAATCTCCCGCCGGGAACGCGAGCGGTCGCTCTGCCCGACAACAGCTACAACCGCTCATCGCAATTCCTGCGAGTCTTCGGCCGCCCCGAAGCCGAGAGCGTCTGCGAATGCGAACGCGTCCAATCATCGAGCCTCGCGCAGAGCCTGCACTTGCTCAACGCAGCCGAGTTGAAAGCCAAGCTCGCCGCCCCCACCGGTCGAGCCGAACGCCTCGCGAAAGAAGACAAACCGGCCGAAGCGAAAATCCGCGAGCTGTATCTCGCCGCTTTCTCGCGCGAACCGCGTCCGCAAGAACTGAAGACCGCAATCGACTATTTGAATGAACCCGGCACCGCCGCGAATGCGAATTACCAAGATCTCATTTGGGCGTTGATCAATACGAAAGAGTTTTTGTTCAATCATTAGCCTATCAACTAGGACCGACGGTCAAAGCGTTTCGTAGGGTCTGGGCAAACCGATGCGGCTGAACGTGTCGGCGAAGTGTTTCGCCAAGTGTTCCCGATACAACGGCTGAATGCGTCCGCATCGTTTCCCCGCACGGCACAGCGACCGCAACACTTCTAGCGAGACGGTGTGAAGCCGCCGGAGATCGACGATCATCTCACCCAGTCCCAATCCGTCATCCGCAGGTAGAAAGTACCAACCCCAAACACGTCCGGCACGCAACGGCCCTTTGACGTCGGCCGGCTTGAGCAGCTTTTGGTCGATCAGAAATTGTACGTCGAAGACTTCGGCCACATTGGCGACCGTCGCGCGGCCATTGGCCAAATCGCAGGTCTGTGTCAGAAGCACGACGCGACGAGTTTCGAAAGTGATTGCCGGCAGGCCACCGGTCGTAGTCTCGCCGCCGACGGATTTCAAGACCATGCATTCGTCGATCAAATCCCCCTGATCGAGAGAAGCGTCCGGCGACGGTTGATCGTAGATCATTGCCACTCCTCGTCGTTGGGAATGACGGGCGGGTCGGGGAGAGAAACGGGGCTCGGATGTGCGACCACGGTCCCCAGCGGAAAGAACGGGAATTCGACCCACGGTTGCATCATGACTTGTTCCTCCAATGCCGGCGTCGGAACGTCGTCGTCAACGAGTCGAAACTCCAACGTGCGACCGTTCACTTTGGTGCGATAGGTCACGCCCGGTCGCACATCCCATCCGCGAAGGGTGTCCGCAATCGAAGTCATCATGGCCCAACTCCCGAAAAATTGTTTCGCCTACACGGAACAACGAGCATCAGTTTATTCGACCAGTGCAGCCAATGGGAATGAATTCCGGATTGGCGATTCCCAATGGAGGAATGGTACGATGAATCTCAGATTTCCAAAGAGGGCCAACGGATGCCAGCCACGGAGCCACGACCGTCAACTATGACCGTTTTCGTTGTTCAGCACTTGCATGTCCTTTCCGGTGGGCAGGAGGACGTGAAGCTGATCGGCGTCTATCGTTCCTTCGAAGCCGCTCCTGCTGCGATTGAACGTCTCAAACAACAGCCGGGATTTCGTGACCATCCGTTCCTGATTGATCCACTCATTAATGGCGATGAATCGGGGTTCTACATCGACGAGTATGATCTGGATAAGGACCAATGGACTGAAGTGTTCGTTACCATAGATGCGTAACCATCAGCAATGACAATGTTTTTGGGGGGTTTGTGATGATCAATATCAATTGTTTCTCTCGTTGCCGTTCGATGGTGCTCGCGGCATTAATTAGCGGAGCATGGTTGAATTTCGCTTCCCCTTCATTCGCCCAATCGGTTGGCTTGCCCGCGCCGCGTCTTCTGACGACCACCCCGATGGGTGCCAAAGTCGGCAGTCTGGCCGAGGTCACGATCAGCGGCGAGCATATCGAGGATGCGGACGAGTTGACGTTCTCGGATCGGCGCATCACGGCGGCTCGCAAGCTGAATGCAGCGGGACAACCGGAGGCGAACAAGTACGTCGTGACGATTGCCGCCGATTGTCCGGTTGGAATTCATGAGGCTCGCGTGATGACGCGGTTGGGCATTTCGTCCTCGCGAGCATTCTCGATCGGCACGCTCGACGAAGCCGTGCAGACGAAAGCCAACACGACGCTGGCGACCGCGATGGAGTTGAAGGTCAACTCGATCTGCAACGCCACAATGACTCAACGGGCGGTCGATCATTACGTCTTTGAAGCGATGCAGGGTCAGCGAGTCATCGTCGATTGTGCGACGCGCGGGATTGATTCGAAACTCGATGCGGTCGTGATCGTCGCCGATGCCGCCGGTCGCGATCTGTTGGTGGAACGCCGAGGCGGCGTGGTCGACTTCACCGTGCCGGCGGACGGCAAGTATGTGATCAAGGTTCATGAGCTGACCTTCAAGGGCGGGCAAGCGTATTACTACCGCTTGGCCGTGACGGAACTGCCGGTCGGAGCACCGATCGTGCGGCTGCCGTCGACGAAGCCGGTCAACTCGTTCTCGTGGCCGCCGTCAGGACTCAAAGAGCAGGCCGAACTGGCCGAGATCGAGCCGAACAACGACCGCACGAAGGCTCAGAAGATTTCGCTGCCGTGCGACATCGCGGGGAGTTTCTTCCCGGCGGCCGACGTCGATGTCTTTGAGTTCGACGCCAAGAAGGGAGACGTCTGGTGGGTTGAGGTCGCGTCCGAGCGATTCGGATTGCCGACCGATCCTTCGATCCTCGTGCAGCACGTCGCTCGCAATGGCGACACCGAAAAGCTGACCGACGTCGCTGAATTCAGCGACATCCCCAGCCCCGTGAAGGTGTCGAGCAACGGCTATGCGTATGACGGCCCGCCGTACAACGCCGGATCGGCCGATATCCTCGGCAAGCTGGAGATCAAGGAGGACGGCCTGCATCGGTTGCAACTCTCCGACTTGTTCGGCGGAACGCGCAACGATCCGAAGAATGTTTATCGACTCGTCATTCGCAAAGCGGCTCCCGACTTTGCCGTCGTCGCGTGGGCACTGCATATGGAACTGCGAAACGGCGATCGCAACGCCGTCTCAAAACCGCTGGCCCTGCGTGGCGGAGCAACGATGGCGCTTGAGGTCGTCGCCATTCGTCGAGACGGTTTCGATGGCGACATTGATCTCGCGATGGAAGGTCTGCCGGAAGGAGTCACGGCGAGCGGCTTGAAGATCCCGACTGGTCAATCGCGTGGCGTGATCCTCATCACTGCGAATCAGAACGCACCGCGCGCGATTGGCAGCGGAACGTTCTTCGGTCGAGCCACCATCGACGGTGCTGCCGTGATTCGGCCCTGCCGGTTGGCTTCGTTCGCGTGGCCGATTCCGGATTCGTGGGGCGAGATCCCCAGCCCGCGACTGATGGCCGACGTGCCGGTCTCGGTGAGCGGCCTCGAATTCGCTCCGATCACGCTATCGCCACCGAAAGAAGTCCTCACCGTGACCGCCGGTGAGAAGCTGACGATCCCGCTGTTGCACACTCGTCGCAGTGAATTTTCCGGAGGGACTCTGCAACTGAAGACGATGGGTGCTGGCTTCGATCACACTCCTCAGTTCGATGTTTCGCTGACGGCGGACCAGTCGCAAGCAATCCTCGATACGGCCGCATTGAAAACTCCGCCCGGTGATTATCTGATTGCTTTCTACGGCGGAGCTGTCGCGAAGTATCGGCATCGACTGGATGCCGTCGCGTCCGCCGAAGAGGCTCACAAGAAATCGATGCAGGAACTGTCGGTGATCGACACCGAACTCAAAAAACTGACCGAAGCCGCAAAAGCCGCTGCCACCGAAACCAAGCCCGAAGCGGATAAATCAGTCGAAGCCGCCACCGCCAAACAAAAGGTCGCGACCGCTGCCGTGGCCGCCGCCGCCGAAACGATCAAACAGGCATCGGCCGCTGCCCAACCACGAGATATTGTTGATATTGTCGTGTCTGAACCGATTAAGATTCGTGTGAATGCCCCCGCCGGAAAGTAACCTGCCTGAAAACCTTTTTGGTCCCTTTTGTCTTTTTCGTCCCTTCAAAGGGACGAAAAGGACCAAAGTGACCTAAATGGCCCGCCGAATTAATGGAGCTTCCAATGAGCCATCACAACGCCGTCTACTGCCCTGGTCCCGACAGCATTTGTTCGGGGCGGCGCGGATTCTTGCAAACCGGTTTGGCCGGATTCGCCTCACTCAGCTTGCCCGGCATCCTGCGTTTGCAGGCGCAGGCCAAGGCGAACGACTCCGGAGCCAGTCGCGACAAAAACGCCGTGATCATGGTCTGGCAACCCGGCGGCTGTTCACACCTTGAGACCTATGATCCAAAGCCCAATGCCGGCAGCGAGTACAGCGGCCCGTATGCGACCATTCCGACGAAGGTGCCGGGGCTTAACTTCTGCGAGCTCATGCCGCGACAGGCCGCCATCGCCGACAAGTTCACGGTGCTGAGGTCGATGCGACAAAACGCGGGCGGCCATCCCGCCGGTTCGATGCAGTTGCTCTCCGGCGATCCCGACACACGCGACAAACCGAAGCCGCGTCTGCCGGACTGGATGTCGGTGACCAACTACGTTCGGTCGCAAAAGGGGCCGCGTCAGAATCCACTGCCGTCCTACGTCGGTATCAATCCGCCGCTCGAATACAATGGCCCCGCGTACCTCGGCGACGCCTACTCGCCGTTCGTTGTCTCCGGCGATCCGAATCAGCCGACCTTCTCGGTGCCGAACATTGGCCTCACTGACACGAATGAGGTCAAACGCCTCGGACGCCGTTCTTCGCTACGGCAAAACCTCGACACGCTCGAACGCACATTCGATCAACAAAAGGAACTCGCGGCGCTCGATGAATTCGAGACAAAGGCGATGACGCTGCTGACCAATCCCAAGACCAAAGAAGCGTTTGACCTCAACCGCGAAGACCCGCGAACCCGCGATCGTTACGGCCGCAACCAGTGGGGCCAACAACTACTGCTCGCTCGCCGATTGGTCGAAGCGGGCGTCGAAGTCCTGACGACCAGTCTCGCTGGCCCGCTCTGCGGCCGAGTCGGGAACTGGGATGATCACGCGGTCAACATGCATGTCTTCGACGGCATGAAGTTTCGCTCGGCCGCTTACGACCAAGCGGTCTCGGCGTTGATCGAAGACATCTACGACCGAGGTCTCAACGAACGCGTACTCGTCGTCGTCACCGGGGAATTCGGGCGCACTCCGAAGATTAGCTACGCCGCCAGCACCGGAGCCGGCGACGCGAGTGCTCCGGCCGGCACGATCCAACCCGGCCGCGATCACTGGCCGCGAGCCTACTCCAACATCTGGGCAGGCGGAGGCATTCAACACGGACGCTACATCGGCGGCACCGACAAGCGCGGCGAAGATTCGATCGAACGCATCAGCGGCCCCGGTGATTTCCTGGCGACGATCTATCATCACCTCGGAATTGATTCTGCCACGACGCTGATCAAGGACTTCAACGGACGCCCAACTCCCATCGTCGATCACGGGAAACCGATCCCGGAACTGATGGGTTAAGGGTGCGGCAAATTTGCATGGCCCACACTAACCCGAAGCGCCAGCGAGGGCGGGCGCTCGACAAGATGTCATTCTCCGTTTGACGTCTCGTGGAGCGCCCGCCCTCGCTGGCGTTTCGGGTTAGTCTAGTGTCGGCGGAACGGAAAAAGGATCTGCCGCCAACCTTAAAGGGCATAAGAGTTCCCGAACTAGACCTGTTCAATCAACTCGAACGGGTTCGCAATCGTCCGCTTTCCGAAGCGACGCAGCAACTCCGCTTCATCGGATTCGTCGATTTCTTCATCGTCAACGATTTCGCGGATGGCTGTTTGCTTTAAGCTCGGAATCCGCATTCCAAAGAATGGCCAGAGTTCTTCTGAAGTGTATGTCTTCGAGACGTCTGGAAATTCAATGATCGGACGCAGACGGGACTGTTGTCGGAATTCATCTGAGTAACGAAACGTCCAATGGCCATTAGACACACTCAGCACACCCACTAGCAGATCTTGGTAGATCAGGCGGAAATGCGCATTGGATGTCGCCGACTCAGGAGAGTTCTCGGCTTTCTTCATCCAGAATCGAACTGCTCGTTCAAATAGTCTTTGCATGGATTCTCAATTCTCAGTACCGGAAACAACTGCTTCACTGTAATGAAGGTGACGCAGCAACAGACACTTTTCAATCAAAATAATTCGCTCAGGACTCATCAGATTCTTGAATTCGGACGGAAATGCTTTCAGGTATTGTACTAATCGGTCGGGGTCTACGAATTTCTCTAGGTGCGGTCGCAGATTTGGAAAAGGCTCTTCCGGTGTTCCGGGGAGGCAAGTTTCAAAGCCACGGATGAAACACGGATTGAACACGGATCCGGACAGCGAACAAGGCAAAGAAGAAGAAAGAAGAAGAGAGTGAGGCCACGGAACGAGGGTGCGTAACAGTTTCTAACTAACCTCTGGTTTGGTCCGTACTTTTATCCGTGGAACAA
>JAYVSP010000709.1:0-9223 GCA_043775215.1 Planctomyces sp.
ATGCTTTGTTTAACCCCAACGCCATCGGCGTGGGCGCGGTAGATACGACTCGCGCACGCCGATGGCGTTGCGGTTAAACATCTCTCAATCTCGCCCGCACGAAGCTTAGACAGTCGTCGCCCGGCGATTCACTGCGTTGGGCTCCTTCAAATCCACTTATCTTCCAGACCCGTCAGGAGAGCGCCGGCATGTTGCCTCGGCGAGAATTGTTTCCGCACGTCATCGAGATGAATCACCAAGCCCGCCGGCGGCTGGGGTGCTGTGTCTATTTGGTCGGCAATATGAAAGAGTGGCTGCTGGTTGACATCGGTTACGCCGACACGACCGATGAAATCATCGAACTGATCCGTCAGATGGATTTTCCGCTGGCCAACTGCAAGTACTTGATCGCGACCCACGCCGACGTGGATCACATCCAAGGCCTGCGGCGTGCCCAACAACTGCTTCCCAACGCAGAGACGGTCGGTCACGAAGAGTGCCAACAATTGCTGGCCGCCGGGGATCGCGTGCGGACTTACGCGGAAGTCAGTGCCCAAGGCATCTCGATCGACTTGCCCCTCATCAAGATCGATCGAACTATTACTGAAGGTGATTTGCTCACCGTTGGTGACTTAAGGTTGGAGACGTGGCACACTCCCGGACACACTCACAGCCAACTCGCGTTTCGCCTGGGGAATCTGCTTTTTTCTGGCGATAATATCTATCGCGACGGCTGCGTCGGCCACATTGATGCTCATCATGGCAGCGACATCCCGGACTTCATCGCCTCGCTGAAACGAATACAGGCCAGCGACGTACAATGGCTGCTCCCGAGTCACGGCCCGGCGTTTCGCAAGGATAACGCTCTGCTGCAACGAGCGATTGACCGCTTGGACCGGTATCAGCACATGGCCGACTTCGGCACCTGCGCGATCGACTGGCCGCTACTCGACGAATGGGAAGACGAGATCGTCAAGGGAATGCTGCCGAAGTAGCCGCGCGCCGCACACTCTTCTCCGCGCGGGCGAGGATGACACATTCATCAGCCAGAACGGGCGAGCGTCCGCCCTCGCTCACGCCTATTGAAGTTGCGCAGTCTTGTTTTTCGCCCCAAAGGGGTGCAACTCGATAGCCCAGGGCGAAGGAAGCCCTGGGTGACGAATAGAACAACAATAAGAAGCCCTGAAAGGCTGAAAGGGCGAAACTCCACGGAGGCCAAAGACATCCATTTGTTTCGCCCCTACAGCCCTACAGGGCTTGCCACGTTTTGTCCGTCAAACCCAGGGTGGCGCTACGCGGCTGACGCCGCTCCGCTCTGCCCTGGGCTATCGAGTTTTTGCCCTTTGGGCCAGGACAACAGCGCAACTTCAAAACTCACGCCGCGGTTACTTCGCACAAACATCAATCTGAGTCATCCAAAGAAAGAAGCCGCTGGCCGGCAATCAATTCGCCGAACCGACAAGAGTTGCAACGCAAAGTACCGAAGAGCGCAACGATGACCGCTTTGCGCTCATGGGTACTTTGCGTTGCTCGCATCCCTCAAGACAGCTCGTTGACGAGCGACAGAAATGTCTGAATAAAAAAAGAGAGCCGTCACGGATCGTGACGGCTCTCTAAGCACTCAAGTCAATTCAGACAATTAGTTATTGCCTTCGTTGGCTGCTCCGTTGCTGGAGTCTTGCTTGCCGCAGACGTCGGTGATCGTCAGGCCTTGGCAATCGCATTCATCAACTTTGTCGTTGAAGCCGAAACCGCCGACAGCCGCGTGGGCTTTGCCGGAGTTCTTGGCCTTCGAGATACCGACCACATTGAAGGTCTGGTTGACCGCACCGAACGCGTCGGACAGGTCGACCAACTCTTGCGAGATCGAGTCACGGACGGCGGTCAGGCCGACGACCATACCCAACACCGCGATGGTCAGCACGAGAACCAACTCGGCCGAAACCACAAACCCAGCTTCGTCGTTGAACAATTTGCGCATCTTTGAGTTCCTTTTTCTTCTTTGAGAGTATTAGAGAGACAGAGAGACGTAGACACTGAGAGACTGACATTCCCAATCTGGCCAATTGGCCGATCGGCCAGCAAAAACCTGAGCTGGGAACGACTCAGGCTTCTTCTGAGGACTCGATCGTGTCCTCAAATCGCACTCCCAGGACAGCCATCACAGCAGTCCTGGTAAAAAGTATGAAAACAACTCAACTCCACCAGCACTAATTCAGATTGCCTTCGTTGGGCGCCCCGTTACTGGCGTCGGCTTTACCGCAAACGTCAGTGATCGTGAGGCCCACGCAATCGCAGTCGTCGGCTCTGTCGTTGAAGCCGAAACCGACGATTGCCGCGTGGGCTTTACCACGGTTCTTTTCCTTTGATATCCCAACCACATTATGGGTTTGGTTGACCCCGCCGAACGCATCGGACAGATCCACCATTTCTTGCGACATCGAGTCACGGACAGCGGTCAGACCGACCACCATCCCCAACACGGCGATGGTCATCACGAGCACCAACTCGGCCGACACCACGAACCCGGCGTCCTCATTGAATAGTTTGCGCATGATCTTGCTCCTTTTCCTTCTTTGAGAATGTAGAGACCGAAACTGGCCGGGTGGCCAGTATTATACTTGGCTCGACCGCGCTCTCAAACACACCCCGAGGACATACCCTTGGTAAAGATATGAAAAGGACTACTCACCATGGGTATTGGGCACTATTACAGATTGCCTTCGTTCGCCGCTCCGTTGCTGGAGTCTTGCTTGCCGCAGACGTCAGTGATCGTCAGGCCTTGGCAGTCGCAATTGTCGACTTTGTCATTGAATCCAAAGCCACCAATCCTCGCATGATTTCCGTCATCGCATAAACTCTTGGAGAGTCCAACCACGTTGAACGTTTGGTTGACCGCGCCGAACGCATCCGACAAGTCCACCAATTCCTGCGAGATCGAGTCACGAACGGCGGTCAGCCCGACTACCATGCCTAAAACCGCAATCGTTAATACCAACACCAACTCGGCAGAGACCACAAAACCGAGTTCGTCATTGAAAAGCCGACGCATTCTGACCCGTCCTTTCGTTAGGAAATTGAATGACCTGGATGACAACAAAAACAGCTCTGCAAGGGATTGAGGCTCATTGGAGTCAACGAGCCGTATTTTCGAGGAGCACTGCCAAATGGCAGTGCTCCGAGAAGCTCAGATGTGGACGGGCCGAGTGCTCTCTCACCTTCACTCGACAGTCCACAAATGAGCTTTGTTGACGACGGGATCCAACCGAAGACTGAGGCGAGTCAACTGGTCGGGGGTTGTGAATCGCCCGAACAGATCGTTTCGGGCGGGGTAGTCTCAGGCAGAACATGTGCCAAGAGACCGATGACGTACGGTGGGCAGCAGGTGTGGCCCAAACGCATCAAGCCGGTAAACTCGACGCAACCTCAACCAATAATGGGAGTACGGAGTTTGTCGATCATTCGGTCGCAAGACCGGAGCAATCATTCTGGAGAGCAAGATACTCGCCCGGCGCGCCAACCGGTCTTAACAAGTTGGCGCTACAGATGTTCTCACCAATGAACAGGCGGGCAAAATTGCCGTAGGATGCGACCCCACCGAGCTTGCCTCGGTGGAATCGGGCTTTTGCACTACGAGCCTCTTCCTTCGAGATTTCCATTGCTCTGAAAACGTTTGAAATCTTGTTTTTGTGAGAAGATTTTGAGAGCGGAAGAATGTTTGGTTATTGGGACTAAAGGAATTGCGCTTCCCCATCATTCTGCCCTTCGATCATTCTGCGAATCCGGACGGGGACAGGCAGAATGATGAGAGGGCAGAATGATAAAAAGCAGTAGGCGACTCGGTCGATTTGCGCATCATCGAACTTTAGTTTGGATTGCGGCTCTGCCGGGCCAAGAATCCCAATTCTTTGCCCTAACAAAGCACGACTGCGGAAATTTTCCGAATGAACATAAGGATTGCTGATCGTTGAGTGCGAGTGATGCAAATCAAGTGAATCGTTCAACAATCAGCAATCCAGTGTTCCTCGTTCTGTGATTCATTGAGAACCATTGCAACCTACTGCTCTTTGGGCGGCGTAGGAACGCGCGGCGGAACGATGCTGCCGCGGCCCGACGATGGAGGTTCAGGCTGAGGAAGGATTCGTTCTTCGATGATCTGCCCAGTCGAGTTCGGGCATCCGACGCAAGGTGCAACGAACGGGACAGGACGTGCTGGTTCGACCACGATTTCACTCGCCCCATTCGAGAACCCCGATCCTTGAAATACGCCGGGACCGAATGTTGAAATCGATTCGGGGCCACCGAATCCCGAACATGTTTTGCCAACGACGTCGGTCTGCGAAATGGCAATACAGTCGCAGAAATCTGTGGTGTCGTTGAATCCGAAGCCTCGGACCCGAGCGTGGCCGAATTTCCAGATCGAGCGAACGCTAAACGACTGGTCAAACGCTCCAAAGGCACTCGCCAAGTCATTCAATTCTTGAATGACGGAGGATGAAATGGCTTCCATGCCGACGACCATCGCCAGGACACCGATTGTGCCAATGATGACTAACTCCGACGAGATCAGAAACCCACTCTCGTCCTCACGCAGTTGGTGCCACAGATGTTTCATGATGAACTTCCTTGAAATGAGGAATGCCGCCAAGCTCCGAGTGGAGGGCGGCTCGGTCAGGCGATCCGCCAACAGGCGAGAGCGGAGGGTCGGAATTCGGACAACACTCCGAGTGGAACAGAACTCGGACCTCGTTCGTCACGAGGGCAAGACGCTGTGTGTCCGGGACTCTCCGCTCTCGCACTGCTGGTTGGAGCCGTCTGCGAACAGCCGAGGGATCAGCTCGGTCATTCACGGCTCCGGCTTGGTGGTCTCTCAGGTCACCAAGCTCCCGGCGGTCTCTCAGGTCACCGGGATGTGGCAGAACAAATGTTCGCCACGCACGCTCGCGCGATTTCAATTCGATCAAGGGATCGGTTGAATCGGCATGATTCCGATAACCCGCACGATCCCAACAATCCCTGGAATCAGCAGAATCGGTGCCGTCATTGGAATCCGGATAATCGTTACAATCCGACTTGCGACTCATCTCAAGGGCAGTCAGCAAGTTACGATCAAGAAGCGGAGCAATCGGCGTCGCAGCAACACGACCGAGTTCGTTTTTCGCGTTTCGAGATTTGTGCGCCGGGTGTTAAGCCACGTTTGAAAAGCTGAACACTGACAATCCGGAGTTGAATCTCTCCGAGGTTCAATATTTCGCGGGGCGGGCGGCGACCTCGCGCAATGCAAATGTTTGAAATCTTTGCGAAGGCCCGAAAGGGACGTCACTCGAAAGCCCAGGGCAACGCCCTGGGTCAACGGTCGCAACATCACCAAAGCCCTGAAGGGGCGACACATTTTCGTTCGGTTGTTTCGCCCCCGTTTGATGAACTTCCACAATGGGGCGAGCAAATCCAGAAGGATCGGTATTGAAACGGCAATGCAACGGACGCCGGTCATGGCAACGGAGTCGAGCGCGATCGACAAACGGCGAGCTTTCTCGTCGGTGGCAACCAAGTAGATGATCTCAAATTGGCCGGCCGCAATCAGTCGTTGAAAACCTAAGAGTTGTTGAAAGCGTCGAGCCAGTTCGTGACACAGCTGAACGATTCGCGCGACGTCATCCAGCCCAACATCCACGCGCAAGTGACCGAGTATTGGCTGATTGCCAGTCGCATCGACGTAGTAGCCGCCGGGCAACCCGGCTTGGAACAGCGTCGGAAAACAACGAGCGAAATCAGACTTCCGAAGCAGCGTCCTACGATGTGTGTCTCGGCGGCAAAAGTCGTGCATGGCCAGCGCATGAGCGACCGATTGTGTCGTTGGGAGAGTTCGGCAAAGTGTGTGATTCATGGCTCACCACATTTCGTAAGGGAGCCGCGCGAGGCGACAGTATTCATGGAACGATTCGACTTGTTGCTGCGAATAGGCTCCGGCGGACTCAATCACTCGCCGGGGACGTAACTCTTCGTCAATCAGAAAGGCGTCTGGGTTCTTCACGCCGTATTCGGCCTTCGGCAACGCCTCTTCGCCCACCCAATACGCGGCCAGCGACGGGAGTTCCTCGCGATACCGCACGAAGACTTTCGCGAGCAACAGATCGTGCTGTCGTTCGTGGACTCTCGATGGTCGGCCCGCACTGGAACCAAACAGTCGCGCGGCCAAGTTCGTCGCCTGATAAACGGTGTGTCGCGAGGCAGACTTTCGCCAGCGGGTTTGCGCTGCCTGCGACAGTCGCCAAGCATCGGGACTCTCTTCGCCGGGCTTCCAGACAAACAAGGGTGCTCGATCAATCGGCGGCGGAACCACTAACCATTCCGCCGTCTGGATCAACTTGCTGCTGACGAGACGTGCGAGTTGTCGGCGAGCGTCTTCTGTCGGTTGCTTCCAACCGCGTCGAATCTGGTCCAACGACAGTACCCGCACCTGGCAGGTCAGGGCGCTGACGATATCCCGATCGAATTGAGTCCAAGTTCGTAGCGTCATGATTCGGTGCGTCTACTTGTGGTCGCCAAGAAAATGATCGAAGAGGCTTTTGGTCGGCGGTTCGCCGATGGTTTCCTCAGTCACCAATGGCGTGAGGGATTTGCGTTTGCGTGATTGCGGTTTAGACGCCGATGGCGGAGTCCATGTTTGCGGGACGAATGCTCCCGGCTCAGCGGCGGGCCACGGCATTTGCTTCCGTCGCAAGAACTCCTCTTCCGTAATGTGGAAGTCGGATTCCGCCACGACCGGCATTCCACCGAACTGGCTGTATCCCGCACCGCGCGTGACCAGCACGATGCTCTTGCGAGGATCGTCACTGGCGAGCTTGATGTCGTTGGTGCTCAGCCTGGGTGCGACGAATTGGTTGCTCGAATGAGTGACCGTCGTCCGCGTATCGAATCCGTCGCGGTGAGTGGCCACACTCGCCGAGTGCATCAGGTCGATGGTCTCGCCACTGCCTTTCGAGAGTCGCTCTTGTTCTTCGGGAGACGAAATGGCGTACCACTGCCGGTAGCGGCAGTTGGTTTCGACGACAGGGATCAGGTCTTCTTTCTTGAGGTCCAGCATCGACTGGTTGGCGAGAATCACTCCGACATTCATGCTGCGGGCGATTTGCAGGATCGTGTCCACGTTATGGGCCGCGACTCGTTGAAACTCATCAATCAGCAAATAGACCTGTCGGCGTTGTGAGGTCAGTGTCGCCGTAGTCAGCAGCATGAACATGGCCAAGCGTGCGATCTCCGGTGACGAACCGGGGCCGACCGTCGCGGAAAGGTGGAAGTAGAAAATCTCCTGCCGCTCAAACAGTTGCGAGGGGTCCATCGCACGTTGGCTGACTTCCGGCGCTGGCGTCGAATGTGGTGTGACGTTGAGCGGTTTGAACGACGCCAAGCGTTCGGCCACCATCCAGACATGATTGCCGGCTTCGGTTTTGCTTTCGCTCAACCCGTGTGCCTTGGGACGTTGTGTCACATACGCGATGCGGTCGGCAAGATCCGCAAACGATCCGACGTCGGGGAAATGTTTCAACGTGGCATGTAGAATCATCGCGTTGGCGGAACTGAAATAGCCGCGTCCATAGTCGGTTCCATAGACCAACCCCAGCGCACCGCAGAGCACGTCCGTTTGCTGGACTCAATCCGCCCAATTCTCGACGAGTAGGCCGGGGACACGGCCAAAGTCGGCCACATTCCGAGTCACGATCGTTGCGCTGTTGACGAGCGTGATCGCAGCGATTCGTAGATCGTTAGCTCGGACGCCCAGCTTCTGTGATCGCAAGGTCTCGAAGCGGTCAATGGCTTCTTCGGTGAACGACAGCAGCCGGAACTGGTTCAGTTCCACGACGGTGTCCACCAGATTTTGATACGTCCGCGCCAATTGCTCGCGAGACTTTTGCTGACGCAGCAACGTGTACCAGCCGGTCAATTGCTCTTCGACCGTGATGGCAGTCGTGGCCAGAGTGTTCAGAGATTGCTGCAACATCCGCTGTACAACCAACGGCTGCCCGCGCCGGTACAACGAAAGAATGTCCGTGTCCAGAACGAACAAACTCATGGCAACCCGTCTTCCAGATCGCGTTGTCGGCGAAACTCTTCGATGGCCGCTTGCCAGTCATCGAACAACGGATCGTTCTTCAAGTCCCCCGCGAATCGAGCCAGCGGATGCTCGTTCGAGGCGACCGGGTCCACCCGCACCACCTCAGCGTCGGCTGGCAGGACAGCGGCGAATCGTTCACGCCACAACTGCAACGATTCCTCAGCCGACTCCCCTTCGACAGCAAAGAACTGCGCAGTCGCGCTTTTCGCTCGAAAACGATTTCCTGAAAGCCGTTCAATCACAACGGGAATCTGCATGGCGCATCTCCGACTTGGTCCAGCAGCAGCATACGCCAAGCGACCGTTGGTCGAAAGAGCTTCTCGACCTCACGCGATGGGCCGCGCTTTGGCAACATCAGCGACATCACGTCATGGGCACGACGAAGCGGTGGTTCACGTCTTCTTTTTGCAGGCCGATGACGGATGGGTGACGGATGCCGGCCAGCAATTGGACGTCGAAGATTTCTTGGACTCGGCGTTCAAATTCCAGAAATGCGACGACTGCGCCGGTGCTCAGTTGGACGACCCACACGCCGCATTTGCGTTCTTCGGCGGCAAGGCGTTCGACGATGGGCAGGCCACCGAATGTCGAGGTCTCGCGGATTTGCGACAGGCCCACGAACGCATAATCGCCCGCGAACACCAGCCCGCGCGTGAAGCCCGGAAGCTCGGCGACTGTCTCGACCGAACCGTCTCGTTCGTCGATCGTCAGCAACCGGCCGGTGCCGGAATCGAGCAGCCAGACTCGGCCGCGATACACGCGCGGCGAGTGCGGCATCGACAGTCCGCGAGTCACGACCTCGCCGCTCGGCACGTCGATCAGGCAACCTCTGTCCCGCTTGAAAGCTCGCCAGCCGGACGGCGTGTCGGTCTGAGCCAGCACGGTAACGTACTTCGGCTTTGCGTCGAGCAACGTCAAGCCGTTCAAGTGGCAACAGTCCTCGGGCGCGAGTCGCGTGATGAAGCTCGGCTTCCATCGAGGCACGAAACTGAAATCCTCATCGAGCGTGCAAAGGCACGAGAACTTCGTGTTGACGAACCAGAGGGTGGGCGCAGTTGCAATACTAGCCCGAAGCGCCAGCGAGGGATCGTGATGACCGGCTGTGTCCGATCCCTCGCTGGCGCGTCG
>JAYVSP010000710.1:0-6322 GCA_043775215.1 Planctomyces sp.
ATGCTTTGTTTAACCCCAACGCCATCGGCGTGGGCGCGGTAGATACGACTCGCGCACGCCGATGGCGTTGCGGTTAAACATCTCTCAATCTCGCCCGCAAGAAGAATAGATTGTCCGGATTGATGTGCCCGCGAAAAGTCGCCTTCATCGCTCCGCGTGAAGAAAGCCGAGTCGCGAGCAATCCAGATCATCGGAGCGATGAAGGCTACTGTTGGCGGATGATCGAAAGGAGAACCTGGCATGGCCACCTTGGTCGCACAAAAGCCGAACGGAATGCGGACCGGCAAACCGGACGCGCCCGCTCGCCGCCGCGCGGCAGCCCATCGCGTCTTTGCTCCCAACTCGACACTGGCTGACGTGCAAGAATGTCTGGGCGGAATTCCGGCGTCGCGTATCCGACTGCACCCGATTCCCGGAACCGCCACGATCCGAGACCTCGAACGTCTCGACAGCCGAACGCTCCGTACCTGTGAACTCATCAATGGCGTGATCGTGGAGAAAGACATGGGTTGGTACGAGTCGCTCGTCGCATCGGTCTTGATCGAGTTGTTGGCACCCTACGTTCGGACGCATCGCCTCGGAATCGTGCTCGGCTCCGACGGCGTCTTGCAACTGTTTCCGACGCAAGCTCGCGCGCCGGATGTTTGTTTCGTCTCGAAGCGGCGATTGACGAAGTACAAGCCGTCTCGCAACAGACCGATTCCTGTGATGATCCCGGATTTGGCCATTGAGGTGCTGTCGAAGAGCAACACGCCGAAAGAAATTGCCTTAAAGCTCAATCAATACTTCACGTCCGGAGTCCGGCTGGCGTGGGTGATCGACCCAAAACACCGCACGGCGACAATTCACACGTCGTTGACGCGGCAGTCAACCATCGGCCTTGACGGTATGCTCGACGGCGCCCGAGTCGTCCCTGGTTTCCGAATCACGCTGCGCGAACTCTTCGATCGCGCCGATGAACTGTTGCAAGACGTCAGCGACGAATGACTGGGGTCAGCGTTCGCGCGGAATGACGAATATCGAGAATAGGCTTTATGGCACACATCATTGAATCGCAAAAGACGCTGTCTCTGTACCGGACGATGCAGATCATCCGGCAAACCGAAGAAGAACTCGCGCGGTGTCATCAACGCGGGCTGGTGCTCGGCGCGTGTCATACTTACGTCGGCGAGGAGGCGATCGCGCCGGCGGTGTGTGCTCACCTGACGGTCGACGATCCGGTCTTCAGCACGCATCGAGGACATGGGCACGCGCTGGCGAAGGGGGCTCACCCGCGCGAGCTGATGGCCGAACTGTTCGGCCGCGAGACTGGTCTCTCACGCGGGCGGGGCGGCAGTATGCACTTGTTCTCGCCGGAGATCGGCATGATGGGCACCAGCGGCATTGTCGGCCCGTGCATCTTGCAGGCGTGCGGCGGCGGGTACAGCTCGAAACTGATGAAGACTGGCCGCGTGGCGGTGGCGTTCTTCGGCGACGGAGCGGTCAACAACGGCGCGTTCCACGAAGGGCTGAACATGGCCAGCATCTGGAAGCTGCCAGTGCTGTTCGTGTGCGAGAACAATCAGTTCGCCACCGAGATTCCGTTCGAGTATGCCAGCGGCAATCCGAACATTGGCAGTCGCGGCGCGGCTTATGGTCTTCCCGGTTTTGAACTCGATGGCAACGACGCCTTGGAGATTCATCGCGTGGCCGGTGAAGCGATCGCTCGCGCGCGAGCGGGCGGCGGGCCGACATTGATCGAATGCAAGACCTATCGCACGCGAGCACACGCCGAGGGAATGGGTGACTTCACTTATCGGACGCGCGAGGAGGTCGATGTCTGGAAAAAGCGTTGCCCGATCGCTCGACTGAGAAAGCAACTGATCGCCGATGGCCGGGCGACGGAAACGGAGTTGAATGGCATCGACGCGGAGATCAAGTCTCTGGTCGACGAATCGCGCCGCTTCGCCGAAGAAAGCGCGTGGCCGAATGCGAACGATGCAACTCGGCATGTCTATTGCGAGCAGCCCGCCAAGCCACGCAGTCCGATCCGCAACCGTCTGACGCCGTCGGACGCGACGCGAGAAATCACGTACTCCGACGCGACGCACGAAGCGCTCTCCGAAGAGATGGCAAAGAACTCGAAGATCTTTGTCATGGGCGAGGGGATCGGAGTGCGCGGCGGCAACTTCAAGACGACGGCCGGGCTATTCGACCTCTATGGCCCGGAGCGGCTCTGCGACACGCCGATCAGTGAGCGGGGTTTCGTCGGGTTGGCGTGCGGAGCCGCGATGACTGGCACTCGGCCGGTCATCGACTTCATGTTCGCCGATTTCGTGATGGACTCGGTCGGCGAGATCGTCAATCAAATCGCCAAGATGCAGTACATGAGCAGCGGCCGACTGAAGATGCCGGTGCTGCTGCGTGGCTGCATCGGCATCGGCCATTCGGCGGCAACGCATCATTCTGGCAGTTATTACGCGATGTACGGGCAGGTTCCCGGCCTGCGGGTCGTCGTGCCGTCCACTCCCTTTGACGCGAAGGGACTCCTGAAGCGAGCACTCAACTGCGACGATCCGGTCCTGTTCCTCGAACACCGCGAGATCCTGACCCTCAAAGGCCCGGTGCCGACTGACGAGTACGAAATCGAATTCGGCAAAGCGTCCGTCGTGCGAGCGGGACGGGATGTCACTGTGGTCGCATTGGCTCGGATGGTCCATCAAACGCTGTCGGTCTGCGATGAGTTGGAACGAGACGGCATTTCGGTCGAAGTCGTTGACCCGCGCACCGTCCTGCCGCTGGATGTCGAGACGATCTTGCAATCGGTCGCGAAAACCGGCCGCTTACTGATCGTCGATGAACCGCCCGCCTCCTGCGGATTCGCGGGCGAAGTGGCGGCACAAATCGTCGCTCGCGGGTTCAACGATCTCGACGCGCCGATTTATCGGCTCAACGGAGCCTTCGCGCCGACGCCGTACAGTCCGCCACTCGAAGGGGCTGTGATCCCGTCTTCGCGAGCCATCGCTCAAACCATTCGCGAATTGATGGAGGAATAAGCATGGCAGTGGAACTCCGAGTCCCCCGTCTGGGCTGGTCGATGGAAGAAGGGACATTCTTGGGCTGGCTCAAGCAGGACGGCGATGCCGTGAAGTCCGGCGACATGCTGTATGAACTCGAAGGGGAGAAGGCGACTCAAGAAATCGAATCGCTGGACGCCGGCATTCTGCGAATCCCGCCGAACGCTCCCGCGCCCGGGGCGGTTGTCGCGGTAGGTGCGTTGCTGGGATATCTCGTCGCCGAAGGCGAAGCCATTCCGCCTGAACCGGCGAGCGCGGGACGTCAGTCCCTCGAGCAGGGCATCGCGCGACAAACTTCCGTTGTTCGTACTGAGAGCGAAAGGCGCGCGGCACCAACATTGGATGTCCTGACATCGCACGTACCAGGGGGTTTACGCACCCCGTTCGCCAAAACACTGGCCAGTCCGCGCGCTCGGCGTGTCGCGGCGGAACTCGGTGTGGATTGGACCGGCCTCGCCGGGTCTGGCCGCAACGGTCGCGTGCGCGAGCGGGACGTGAGGCTCGCTGCGACCGAAGTCGGTTCGTCGCTCACGCCACGCCGCCGAGTCATTGCCGACCGTATGTTCGCCAGTCATCAGCAAACGGCTGCCGTCACCTTGACCACACGCGCCGATGCGACGCAACTCGTGCGTCTGCGAAACACCTTCAAAGCCTCGCGGTCACCGGCTGTTGTTCCGTCGTACACCGACATCATCGCGAAGCTGATCGTCACCGTGTTGCGGCAACATCCGCAAATGGCCGCGCGGTGGGCCGGTGATCGACTGGTCGTCCCCGGCGTGGATGATGATCTTCCGATCGGAATCGCCGTCGACACTGACGACGGGTTGCTGGTTCCGGTGATTCGCCAAATCTCGACGTTGACGCTGCGGCAACTGGCGGAGCAATCGCGAACGTTGATCGAACAAGCTCGCACCGGAAAACTCTCCGCCAGCGAGATGCGTGACGGCGTCTTCACGATCACGAATCTCGGAGCGTTTGGCATCGACGCCTTCACGCCGATCATCAACATTCCCGAAACGGCGATCCTGGGCCTCGGCGCCATCCGCCGCGAACCGGTGGTTCTCGACAATGACCAAATCACCGTTCGCGACCTCGTCACGCTGAGCTTGACTTTCGACCACCGCATCACCGACGGCGCTCCCGCCGCTCGGTTCTTGCAAAAACTCCGTGAAGCCATCGAACATCCCGCGGAATGGCTGCTGTTGCAACCTTAATCTTGATCGGCAGGATGGCACAGAAACCCGAAACGCGAGACCGCCAGCGAGGGTGAGTGTCATTCTCAACCACTTCAACCCCAACGAAGATTTATTCCGAAGGAGCACCCATGTTGCCCATCACTCGACGTCACTTTGGATTCATGGCCACCGCTTTGTTCGCGGGATGTTCTCAGCCGCAGCAACCCGATCCGCCGCTGCCATTGGGGCCGCCGCTCGACAAGCGGACGACCGCCGCCAATGACGAGCCTCCGCCAAACATCGGAGATGTTCCGCCGCACTTCCAAGTGAAGTTTGAAACCTCGAAGGGAGAGTTCCTCGTCGAGGTTCACAGCCATTGGTCGCCGCACGGAGCCGCTCACTTTTATGAACTGGTGAAGACCGGCTTCTATGACGACTGCCGCTTCTTCCGAGTTCTCCCTGGCTTTATGGTGCAGTGGGGCATCAACGGCGATCCGAACGTTCAAAGCAAGTGGCACGACGCCAACATCCCGGATGATCATCCGACCGGCGAAAAACGAAAGTCCAACAAACGTGGCTTCTTCACGTATGCGAAAACGGGAGCTCCGAACTCACGCAGCACGCAACTCTTCATCAACTACGGCGACAACAGCCGGCTCGACCCCGACGGCTTCACACCGTTCGGTCAAGTAATCGAAGGCATGGAGATCGTTGACAGCATCAACTCCAAGCACCGCGAACAACCGGATCAAGGTGCGATCAAGGCGCGAGGCAACGCCCGCCTGGCAAACGCTCTTCCCAAACGAGCTTGCCGGTTTGCAGCTCGAAGCACTCGGCAATTCCAGGGTCGTTGTGGATGTAGATGTGTCCGTTGTGGATCACGCCGGAACCGATGCGTTGTTTGGTTTTGGGATCCCGCCAGAGACGTCGCTCGTTGGTGACGTCGCCGCTGCCTCCGGCTTTAACCGCGATCGACATGCCGTTGAAGCCCCCCATGGCGACGACAATGCCATCCGCATAGATCGGTGAGGTGTAGGCCAGCGCGTTGGTTCCCGTGCAGGTCCAGAATTCCTTGTCGGTCGCCGGATCCATACCGCACACGCGGAATGGAAAGCTGATGAGCAGTTCGCTGCGGCCGTTGATCTCGCGAAAGATCGGAGAACTCCACGAGCCGTAAAAGTCAGGGTTCCCAGACTTCGCTTCGGAGGTGCCTTCCTTGTTGTACGGCTCGTCGTGATTCCAAACAGTCTCGCCAGTCTGCTTGTTGACGGCGATCAGGAACGATCGCTCGCCAGGTCCAAAGTGCAGGTAACACAGATCACCGTACAGCACGGGCGAAGCCCCGTAACCCCAAATGTGCTTCTGAATGCCGAGGTCGCGCTTCCACAGTTCATTGCCCTCGAAGTCGTAGCAGAACATCCCCGCCGAACCGAACCAAGCGATGACTCGCTCGCCGTCGGTCACGGGGGACGAGGCGCAATACGGGTTCGTGCCGTGAGTCGGCTCCTTTTCTTTCCACTCCGTTCCCTTCTGCCAGAGCAGCTTGCCGCTGGCACGGTCGAAGCACATCAGCGTGCGGCGGCCTTCCTTTTCGATCGCCTGCGTGACGAACACTCGGTCGCCCCACACGATCGGTGTGGAATTGCCTCGTTCCGGCAGCGGCACTTTCCAGGCGACGTGTTCCGTCGTGCTCCAAGTTGTGGGCAGTCCCTTCTCGACGCAGGTGCCGTCACCGCGAGGTCCGCGCCACGCCGGCCAGTTTTCAGCATTCGCGGATGCGTGGATTACCAAAACAATGACGAGCGAAAGCCACAGACGAGCAAGCGTGGTCATGGTTAAGTCTCCGATGGTCAGGCTCTCCAGCCCGACAGAGCGTTGAAGGAACACACAGCAAAGGAATCGAAGCGGCGGCGTACCGCGGCACCCATTCGCTATCAAAGATACTGTCCGACGGGTCGTTCGTTGAAGCTCGCGACAATGCTCGCCGAACCTCCTGGAAAGATTTTCTGCCGCGTCAGTTGCTGCGGCTCGGCCATGCGTCATATTGCAGCTTCACGAATCGCGCGTGGATTCGAGTGAAGGGGTCGGGAG
>JAYVSP010000711.1:0-10378 GCA_043775215.1 Planctomyces sp.
CCTGACGGTCGCGGCTCGAAAGATTCACAGGCTCGGAGCGAAAGAGGACACTGAAAGACGACACTTATTGAAGTGCGTGCCGCGAAAAAATCATTTGCGTTGAGGGAAGCGGGGCAGACGCTGCCAGAAGTCGTAACGACTGGGTTTCACCGAGGGATCGTTCTTCGAGTTGGGGCTCGTGGCGAGCGGCGACGGCTCCGGCAGATCGTGAGCGATGACTTGCAAGTCGTCGAACTGCACGTCTCCGATGCCGTGTAATGTAATGATGAGCGAAAAGTCGCCATCCTGATACACCTCGCGCAGCATCTCGAACTTCTCCTTCTGCCATTCTCGCTTTTCTGTCCAGTGCCACGCCCCCGTGAGGCCGGTGAGGCTGTCGCTGAGCGTCACTCCGTTCAGGCTGCCGGTGATAGGCGACCCGATTCGGACTAAACCGCTGATGTGCAAGATCTGACCCGCGCGAACGGGGATCGCGGGCGAGACAATCGTGATCGGCGGCGTGTCGACGATGTTGGGGGGATCGGTGTTCGTTTCGGGAGCGGCAACCAAGCGTAGGCAGCGGCTATCGCGGCCGGATGCGGCGAGCACCTGCACCGCCGCGCGAATCCCAGTCGGCACTCTGGTCGGCACGCTTTGCCATCCGCAATGCGTCAAGGCCGCGAAGTCGAGCACCTCGAAATCTCCCTTTGGCAACAGATTCACCGAGTCTCGTGTCGCCGATTTGCCGAGGTTCGCGATCAGTCGCCAATGATCGGGGAGCGTCTGAAAACACAATGTGTGCGGACTGCCAATCGGACCCAGCCGCTGTGTCGCTGTTTGCCAATGTGCTTTCTGCAAGATCCGCAGAGCTTGCAAACTGGCTTGGCTCCGTTGTGCCGCTTTGTCGAACTTCGTTTTGAGCAGCACCACATCGGGCGAATTGCTCGATGCCTTCTGACCCGATTGACGCGCTTGAGCGATCACGCGATCCAGTTCCTCGCCCGGAAATGATCCTTCCGCCTCTTGCAAGAGTTGACGGGCTCGTGTCAGCAATTGCGGAGCATCCGGCTGTCCCACACCGAGCTTCGTTAATTCCTCGTCGGCGATGCGAACTCGATTGAGCTTCGCCTTCGCCAGTTCGATCCAGAGCCGCGCACTCTGAGCCTGCATGCTTTCCATTTTGCGGCGCAGGCTCTCGATGAGCGACCGGTCAGATGTGACGATTATTGCCGCCGTGGTGTCGAAGGTGGGAAGCTTGACTCGCCGGCCGCCGGGAATCGGTTCGCTCGGCAAGTTGACCACGCGTGTGGTCGTGATTTCCCAGGCCGATGCTGTGTCCGGCACGCTGGCGACATCGATCGTGGCACCCGGAGCAGCGAGCTGTCCGGGAACGAATTGAGCGTCATGCTCATACCAGATCGGCAGCAAGAGCACTGCTTTGTCCGTGCGAAAGACGGCCGCTTCCAACTCGCTGCGCAAGCGTGCTTCACGCCGCAACGACGACGTTCTCGCGGCTCGCCGAGCATCGCTGTCCGCTCGCGAAATTGCCGAGTTCCGGAAACCTACGTTGTGCAGACCGACACCCGAGCCGAGCGGCGCGGTGATCTCGAACGGCCGCTGTTCGATCAGCGTGCCGGCCGCCAAAATGTCTTCAAACAACTCCAGCTCTAGGTTTAATTGAGAGATTGCCAACCGCCGCTCATCCGCGCCGGGGGCCGTCGATTCCAAAGACTCGCTGAGCGAGAATCCCAAGCCACGACAACCGGCCGCCAGCGCGGAGTACGCCGACAGCCGCAGTTGCTCCGGCTCGATGATCATCGGAATGCGTCCGGCCGCCTGCCGCTGCCAAGCGATTTCCGGCAACGGCTCGGTCGGCAGCCAGGTGAATAAGAATGTGCCCGGCCGAGCCAGCTTGCGACGTTGATCGAGCGACTCGCGATACGTCTTGAAAGATTGCCCGGAGTTCAACACGTTGCGACTGCAACTAAGCATCGCGACATGCCGTGAGTAGATTCTTTCTCCCCCGAGCACATCCGCCAGAATCGGCCGATGCCGGTCGCGATCGGCACTCTGCACGTGAGTCAGCCATTGCAAAGCCTCTCGCGCATCGGGCGGCATCGCATTGCCAAGGGTCCATGCCAGAATGTTGTCCCACTCGCGCGGAATCGGCGGCAGACTGGCATCATCCTCACGGATCGCTTCGCCGGTCGACGACTGGACGCGCGGCGGCACCGCCATCGCAAACAAGCCCTCACCCTTCAACGAGCGTTGCAGGTCGACATTGCCGGCATCGGGAATCCAAATCACATTGAATCCCGCATCGCGCAATTCGATGATCCGCTCATCGTGATATGGCAGCACGCGCGGAAAAAATGGCCGGCCGCGGACTAACAATCGGTCCAATTGAAAGGTCACCGGCCACGGAATGGAGTCCGCATCGAACTGCGTTTGCTGGATCTCTTTTGCATCCGCGGCGGCAACCGGCCGGACAATTGGACCGAAACTCAAATCATCCAGAAATAACTCGGTCTCGCCGGAACCCAACGTCAATTCCAAGATCACTCGGTCGACAACCGGATCGCGCAGATCCAGCGCCGCCGGCTTCAACTTCGCACGCAGCAACCGCATTTGATCCTGCAGTGCCTTCTCTGTCACTCGGACTTCTAATGACTGCCATTTGCCGGTCTGAGTGTACTTCTCGCCATGCAGCGTGAGCTTCAATTGCTGAGCCAAACTGAGGTCAGATCGCGGATCTGTTTGCCTCGGAAAAACGACTCTCATTCCGATGGTTGGACCGTTCGTCGTGGAGCGGACCATTAACTTCAGGTGGAGATCGTCAATCGCTCGCGCGACTGGCAGCTTGTGATCCAAGATGACCGTCGTCGGTCCTCTGGCCACGCGAAAGGCAAAGTGCTCGGCACCTGAGCCGCGATGCATGCCGGAGGTCACTCGCTCGTGCGTGACATTCTCCACTGATCCCTCCGAAATACGGAGGGTCCAAGTCGGCCGCGAATCGTCAAAGCCTTCGACGTGCTCGTCCGCAGACCCGCGCCTCGCTGGATTCAAGATCGTCAGCAGCGCAAGACCCATCCACAGCCAGAGCGCACGCTCTGACAGGCTGCGCCGTCGAGTTCTTTGCCTCGTTGACCCGTCCATGGGAAATTGCGCGATCCGCATAACCGGTATCAGCCGGTTGTTTCTTGTTGATTCCGCGAAACGTTGGCGTGTTGATTTCTTGCCACGATGTTGAACGATCGTCGTCGCCGTTCAAACTGGTCGTTTCGCTATAAGTCACGGACTCTACAAGGAGTTGTGAAATCGGCCAAGACGAACTCCGGACCAATCGCTATAAACGTCAGGACCAAATCACTGTTATCCGGAAATCGTAACTCTTAGTCGGTCTAGTACTTCGGACTGGCGGCTTGAGAAATCTTTTGCCGTGGCACAGAATCTGAATCCTTCGTGAAATGTTCCGAGGGCCTTCGGTAAACGAGTTATCCCAAAATATGACCACCGCGCCACGATTCCCCGACACCGGCGAAAACGATCTACCTCGTGAACTCGTTGATCTGGCTCAGCAGATTTCTGATCTGCCGGAACCGTTGCAACGTAATCTGGAGGAATCGTACGAGCGAATTGTGAATTCGATTCGTCGTCGCCGCCGTACTTTGGCTCTGGTCCAAGAGGCTCTTTCCCAGCTTCGCTTGGACATCAAATACTTGATGTTCGATTTGGAAGTCACCCGCAGGGAACGTGACGAATTGAAAGCCAAGCTGGAATTAGACTGAGCTTGCGCGTATTGATATTGCGCAGTTTCATGACCGACGAATCGAGTGAGCCATTGGGTGAAATTCAGGCTCTTGTTTCCTGGATTGTCTTTATCCGTGTGGGCTTCGTATCCGTGTGCTTGTAGTTTGCGTTCGTGAATTCTTTGGGGCCGGCTAACACTTCGGGATTAAAGGCAGCGTGACTCGCCTCCTTTTCTGCCACACATTAGAACATCGCTCACAACACGGAGTGTGAGCATGGCGGGCGATCATCTGGCGGACTACTTGGCTCAATGGCACGATCAGCGAGAGCTCGTGCGTGTGTCGGCCGAAGTGGACCCGGTTTGCGAGATTGCTGCGATCACGGACCGAGTTTGCCGCGCCGCGGACGGTGGCCCAGCTTTGCTGTTTGACCACGTGCGCGGCCATTCGCTGCCTGTCATCACGAATTTGCTGGGGAGCCCGCGGCGTATCGCTTCGGCATTTGGAGTCTCGTCGCTTGATGGCTTGTCGCAACGAATCGATGACTGGTTGGCCGTATCGCTGCCGCGTGGAGTTGTCGACACCTGGAAGTTGCTGCCGCGATTGGCCGAGTTGGCACAATGGCCGCCGACGCTTGTGAAGTCGGGAATGTGCCAACAAGTCGTGAAACTCGGACGCGACGTGAATTTGGCAGACCTGCCCGCGCTGACGATGTGGCCGAACGACGCCGGGCCAACGATCACCTGGGGACAACTTCACTCACGACCGCCAAATGAGGCGACGAACTCCGCTGAATCCGTAGGTCGGGACTCCGTCCCAGCAGATCTCGCGGAAGACTCGGGACGGAGTCCCAAGCTACGGATCGTCGCGAACGATAACCGGCATCATGTCTGTGTCGTTCCGTTGCAGGTTCTCGGTCGGGACAGTTTAGTCATTCACGGACACAATCAGTTGGAGTTGTGGTCGCTGCTGGCCGAGTATCGCACTCGCGGACAGCAGATGCCAGCCGCCGTCGTCCTGGGTGGCGATCCGATCACGTCTCTTGCAGCGTGGGCTCCATTGCCGCCCCGTACAGATGCACTGATTTTTGCGGGTTTCTTGCGAAACAAGCCGGTCGAGATGGTGAAGGCTCGCTCCGTGCCACTCGACGTCCCAGCGTCGGCCGAGATCGTCCTCGAAGGCTTCATCGATCCGCTGGCCGCGTTCGAGCGAATCGGCCCGATCGGACGGGACACCGGCTTCACGAGTCTGGCGGGCGAGTTGCCGGTGTTGCGAGTGACGGCAATCACGCATCAGGCGAACCCAGTCTTTCCGGCGATGATTCCAGGACCGGCTCCCGCGGAGAGTCACTGGTTGGATCGGGCGTGCGAGCGGTTGTTATTGCCTTTCGCGCGGTTGTGGATTCCTGAGTTGTGCGACTGGCGGTTTCCATTCGCCGGCTCGTGCCGGCACTTCGCGTTCGCGAGTGTTCGTAAGACATATGCTCAGCAAGCTCGAAAAGTGCTCCACGCCTTGTGGAGCCTTCCGCGAGTCGCCACCGCAAAGATCTTGGTTCTTGTGGATGATGACGTTGATGTGCGAGATGAGAATGCCGTTTGGTCGTGCGTTGCAGCGCATGCCGATCCGGCGCGCGACCTTGTTTTATGGGACGGTCCGTCCGATCCGCTCGATCACGCGACGGCAATTCCGGGTATCGGCCGTAAGCTCGGAATCGACGCGACGCGCAAACGGCCAGACGAGTTGGGAACGGACACAACGACTCAGCCATTGCGGTGGTCGGCGGAGATCGAAGACCGGCTCACCTCCAGATGGCCGGAATTTGGACTGTGAACCACAAGGGACGGATGCGGTCTAGTTGCATGAGCCTACCGTTCGCAGTTTCTTGTTTATTCCTTTGCCGGGATTCCCTTGCCGTGCGATAAATCCTGGTTGGCAAGGGAATCGCGGCAAAGGAATTAGGCTTCAAACAAGCGAGGTCGCAGTCGTGGGGCAGGTTTTTAACCTGCCCGTCAAACACGGACTCTGATTTCGATTGAAACACGAAATGTTGAAAACCGCGATATTTCACGGGCAGGTTACAAACCTGCCCCACGAGTTCGCTTGTTTGAGGAATTAGGTTGAGACTCTTTTCCGACCCGGTCGGGACGGAGTCCCAACCTACGAATAGGGACAATCATTATGACAGTTGATAAGTCGGAGAGCCGGATTCGGCAGATGTTCGGGGAGATTTCCGGTCGCTATGACTTTCTGAATCACCTGCTTTCCGGCGGGACCGATTTTTATTGGCGTTGGCGTACTGTCCGGTGGGCGAAGCCGGCGGGAGACGCTCCGGTGCTGGATGTTTGCACGGGGACAGGCGATCTCGCACTGGCCTATTGGCGAGCGGGGCGTCAGCGCGTAGCGGTGGTCGGTTCGGACTTCACACACGAAATGTTGGCCATCGCGCGGGACAAATGGGCTCGAGCGCGAGGCCCGGCGAATCCGGAGCAAGTGCAATTCGTCGAGGCCGACACGCAGCACCTTCCGTTTGAGGACAACCGATTTCAGATCGTGTCTGTCGCATTTGGCTTGAGGAATGTCACGCGCACCGAGGTTGGCTTGAGCGAAATGTCGCGCGTCTGCCAACCGGGCGGGAAGGTGGTTGTGCTGGAATTCTCAACGCCGACGAACCGCATGTTTCGAGCTTTTTATCTGTGGTACTTCCGCAATATTCTGCCGCTCATTGGCCAGATGCTCATGCGCAACCAGCAGGCGGCCTACAAATACTTGCCCGCCTCTGTCGGCGAGTTTCCCCAAGGCGAAGCCCTCGCTAAGTTGATGCAGCAATCAGGACTCGAGCAAGTCGTGTGGAAGCCGCTGACATTCGGCATCGCCACGATTTACGTCGGCACTAAACCAGAGGTCAGAGGTCAGAGATCAGAGGTCAGCAGCCTCTGACTTCTGATCTCTGAGTTCTGATCTCTGAGTTCTGACCTCTGAGTTCTGACCTCTGAGTTCTGATCTCTGAGTTCTGATCTCTGACCTCTGACCTCTGACCTCTAGTAAACTGCTATGGCCGTGACCGAACAAAAACCACTTGACCTTGTTGTCGCGATCACCGGCGCGAGTGGAGCGATTTATGCCACCCGACTGTTACAGGTGCTTGTGAACTCCGGCCGCCGCGTACATATCACTGTCAGCCCGTCAGCGGCTGAAGTGCTCAGCCATGAGCTGGGTATCAAAGTCGATTTGCAAAAGTTTGATCCGCAGCGATTGCTGGTCAACGATTCTGTACTGAGCGGCGACAGCCAGATCAGCCACCTGCTGCCGGACGAAGGAGCGGCAATCGGTTCGATTTACGAAGACGGCCCGGTGGGCCAATTGGTCTATCACCACTATCAAGATTTCAGTGCGGGGATCGCCAGCGGATCGTTCCTGACGGCTGGCATGGTGGTTTGTCCGTGTTCGATGGGGACGCTGGCCAGTATTGCTAACGGGATGTCTACCAACTTGATTCACCGCGCGGCGGACGTCCATCTCAAGGAACGACGGAAGTTGATCCTCGTTCCGCGGGAAACACCGCTGGGGAGCATTCAGCTCGAAAACATGAAGCGGTTAGCCGACGTGGGAGCCGTCATTTTGCCAGCGATGCCCGGCTTCTATCACGGAGCAACGACGATTCAGGACTTAGTTGATTTCGTCGTCGGCCGGATTTGCGATCAGCTCGGCGTCCCCCACCAATTGTTCAAACGTTGGGGCCAGTAGTTGAGGTGAGAGAACGACTACTTCTTGGCGAGCGATTTCAAGCAGGTCCGAAACGCGCTGACAGCCTCTTTCACGACGACACCATTCCGCACGCCGTCTTTGCATGCCGCTGACCGGATCGCGACGATGTCTGGCTCCAACATGGACAGGCCTTGCAGCTTGTCGCATCCCAGACCGCCAGCCAAGGCCACCAAGCGGCCCCCTTGATGCAGAGCGTCCGCGTGCCGTTTGAGGTCCGCTCGGCTGATCCATTCCCACAGGCTGCGGCCTTGTTTGGCGTAGGTATCGAAGAGCACTCCCACGCAACCTCCCGTCTTGCCGTTGGCTTCTTCGAGCACCGCGTCTACGATTGCGGTCGGTGAAGGAGCTCCGGCAGCGCGCCAGTCGGCATAGGCGACTGCCACCCAACGGTACTTCACCTTGTTGGTCGTCTCAAACTGTTTGCGAGCCGCTTTCCAACGTTCGGGCCAATTGTTGTCTTTGCCCACTTTTGCCGTGCCGACTTTGAGATAAGTCACACCCGCAGGGAGTTTCGGGACTTTCTTCAGGTCGTCCCATTCCGACAGCTCGCCTAGCGCCACGCTGATTGGAATCGTCTTGGATTGCTTGCGCACTGCGTCGACAATCTTCGACATGACAGCCACGGGAACCATGCCGAGCGGCCCGTTTTTCGGCTCTTTCAGGTCCAAAATTTCACATCCGCCAGCCAAGGCCGCTTCAGCCTCACGGACGTCCCGGACGCTCACCAAGAGCCACGGAGTGTCGCCAACCGCGACCGGTGCTTCCTTCGCCATCGTGCATTGCTTTCGAGAGTTCGGGGACTGAGGGAATCGTATGGCTCAGTCACTTCCACCGCAATCCGCCGCGACATATCTCTCCACTGACCCCCGGTGACGAGCGAAGGGGTCACAACCGCACGTCGAATTCGTGACGGTCTGGAAAAGTCTGGTTTTTCGCGAGGTCAATCAATTACCATGCTTCACAACCGCGACCGGAACTACGGCCTCGTGTTTATACGATTCGTGTTGCCCGTCAGAGGCAGAGGCGGTGGCCGGTCGATTCTCAAGGAGATCGACATGTTTGCCCTCAATCCCACGGCTCATCTTGCGGAGGCATTGATCAATGCCGGTGAGTATTCGCGGTCACAGCACCCCGCGAAAGCCGACGAGAACCGCAAATGGTCAGGCGCGGCTCCCGCCTTCACGATTGCGCTGAGCCGTGAGGTCGGAGCCCGCGGCACTTCAGTAGCGCGAGCAGTCGGCGAGCGGCTCGGTTGGCCCGTCTATGACCATGAACTTTTGGAACAGCTCGCAGAAGAGATGCAAGTTGGCGTCAAGCAACTCGAAAACCTCGACGAAAAGCCCGGGAGTTGGCTGCAAGAGTGCATCGAGTCGTTCTCTGCGGCGCCCCCAGTTACAGAGTCGACTTACTTTCGGCGATTACTCCGGATGTTGCTGGCGCTCGGAGCGCGCGGTGAGTGCCTGATTGTTGGCCGCGGTGCCGCACAACTATTGGCTCCAGTCTCGACGCTGCGCGTTCGATTGACTGCGTCGCGTGAAGATCGAATCGCGGTCATCTCTCAAGAAATGCAACTCGCACAGCCCGCAGCGGCACGCTACATCGACACGCGCGACCGCGAGCGGATTCAGTTCATTAAAGATCATTTTCAAAAGGATCCCACCGATCCGCAACAATACGACCTGATCCTGAATACGTCCCGATTTTCCGTGGCCGCCTGTGCCGAATTGATCATCGACGCGCTCCACCAATTGCGCCATTCCCCGACCCATCACGCGTCGGTGCAGAAATGAATTGTGCCACAAGCGACGCTATAGCCACCGAATCACTTCTTCACCTTGCTAGCCAACCGCCGTCAATGACGACGATGCTGCCATGCATGTAATTGGAAGCGTCACTGGCCAAGAACACGGCCAGTCCGGCGATCTCGTCCGGTCGGCCCCAGCGGCCAACCGGAATGCGGTCGAGGATTTGAGGAGCTCGCACTGGATCGGTGCGCAGGGGACTGGCCATGTCGGTTTCAAAGTAACCCGGCGCGATGCAGTTCACGTTGATTCCTTTCGCCGACCAGGTGACGCCGAGAGCCTTCGTCATGCCAGCGATCGCGTGCTTTGCGGCGGCATAGGCGGGAATGTTCAAGCCCGCTTCAAACGACATGATGCTGCCAATGTTGATGATCTTGCCTCGGCCGCGCGGAGCCATGTGCGGGAACGCTTGCTGGCTCAGGTCGAACATGGCGTTAACGTGCAATTCCATCTGCTGCCGCCAGGCTTCTTCAGGAAAGACTTCGGGCGGATACCGTCGTCCGTCACCGGCGTTGTTGACGAGAATGTCAAGCCGCCCCGCCAGTGTCACCGCTTTATCAATCAAGCCGTGCCGCTGAGCAGGATCGGACAGGTCGGCCTGAATGTCGAAGAATCGCCGGCCTGCCGACTCGACCAACCGCTTGGTCTCGTCCGCCTGACCGTGCTTCGAGATGCAAACAATGTCCGCGCCCGCTTCGGACAACCCCCAAGCCATCGCCTGGCCCAGCCCGCGCCGTCCACCCGTGACAACCGCCACGCGGCCATCGAGTTTGAATTGATCAAGAATCATGGTTTGGATTTCCAATTGCCGATGCCGATTGCCAATTTGAAAACGGCGGAGACAGATCAGCAAGATATTTGGCAGAATGATGAAAGGGCAGAATCATGCCAAAACCAACTTCGTCTGTGGTCGATGATTCTGTGGTCGATGATTCTGCCCTCCATGATTCTGCTAAATTGCGAATCACCGGTGAGTATTTTCCCAAGGCTCTTCCGGTGTTCCGGGGAGGCAAGTTTCCTAGCCACGGATGAAACACGGATGAAACACGGATCAGGACAGCGAACAAGACCCAGAAGAATCGA
>JAYVSP010000712.1:0-2112 GCA_043775215.1 Planctomyces sp.
CCCTGGGCTATCGAGTTGCGACCCTTCGGGCCGGAAGACAAGAAACAAATCCCGCCCGATGACAAAGCTTCGTCAACTTCAACTTTGCATCACCCCAGCGGGGGCCTCAACCGATCCGCTTTCGTTCGCACGCTTCGGTGTAGCTGGCGTTGAGGTCCAGCGGCAGAAGCAGGCGTTGTCCGACGGACAGCGGCATCGTCGGCAACGCATCGCCCACTTTCAGGGGGTTCGTCCACGCCGAAATTCGTTCGGCCTTTCGTCGACGAATCGGCCGGTAGGAGACCACGTAAGTCGCCTTGTTGGGCATGCGGAACCGCTCGCCAACGTCCAGCAACTTGACCAATTCGTTGTGCAGATTCACCCGCCGGCTGGTGACGATATCGATCACCACCACGCCGATCCCTTGCTGCAAGTATGCCGCACATTTCTCGACAAAGGCTTTGCGGCTTTCGTCGCGATCCTTGTTCGCTGGGCTGACCAATTCAATGGCCGCCACCAACGTCGGCCCCGCTTCGCTGTTAAAGACCAGCACTTCGACGCTGTCGGGAAACACGGCAGGAAATTCCATCGTGGCGGTCGCCGGCGCCCAGGTTTTCGGAGCGGTCGCCACCGCTGTCGCCGTGCCTCCACCAATCGCTTCATCGCCGGAGAAGAAATCATCTTCTTCAAACCTCGCGACATCCACCTCGACACGACCGCCGACATGCACGGTTTCTTCGGCGTAGTAATCCTTCGGAAGGAGCCCTCCGTTGAGCTGATCCGCGATCGCGCTGGCCCAACGGCTGTGAAATGACTCCCAGTGGCGAGCCACACTCAAAGGCGGATGAAAATGATCTAGCAAATTCATGGTTGGTCTTTTCCGTAGTGCAAGCTTCCAGCTTGCAACGTTCAATAATCAAGCGCGCGCGTACGGCCCGGTCCCCGACCCCTGATTCTGGCGGAAGCCTGTCTTCACAGTCTGTCGCAGAAGGTCTGCCACTTGCAGCACCTCATCGCGTGTGACGTCCAAATGCGTGCAAGCGCGGAGTCGTTGCGGACCGGAGGCTCCGATCTTTACGCCTTTGTCGAGCAGCGCCGCGGACAATTGCGCGGCATTGCCGAGCTTCGGATCGACCTCAAAGAAGACCAAATTCGTTTCCAACTGAGAGACATCAATCGATAAGCCGTCGATTTGAGCCACTTCGCGCGCGAATACCTGCGCGTTGTCGTGATCGATGGCCAGACGCTCGACGTGATGCTCCATCGCGTACAGCGCTGCGGCCGCAACGACACCGGCCTGACGCAACGCTCCACCGAACAGCTTGCGGATGCGGCGTGCTTTACGGATGTCTTCTTTGTTGCCGACCAGGATCGAGCCCATCGGGCAGCCGAGTCCCTTCGAAAAGCAGATTGAGATCGTGTCAAAATGCTGGCCAACATGAGCGGCTGAATACCCTTTGGCCACGCAAGCGTTGAACAGCCTCGCCCCGTCAAGATGCGTCTTCAATCCGTTCTCGTGAGCCCAGCGGCAGACTCGTTCGAGTTGCTCCAGCGGCCATGCGCGGCCGCCGCCGACGTTCGTGGTGTTCTCCAAACACAGCAGCCGCGTGATACACAAGTGCTGATTGTCTGCTTTGATTTTCCCTTCCAGGTCCGCAACATCCAACATTCCCATTCGTCCGGGAATTTGTCGGCACATGACTCCGCTCAACACCGCTGGCCCGCCGGCTTCGAAGCATGCGATGTGGCCGGTCGCCTCAATCAGCAATTCGTCGCCGGGAAAACAATGCGTCTTCACCCCCATCTGATTCGATTGTGTCCCCGAACACGCAAACACTGCCGCCTCATGGCCCAATCGCTCGGCCATGAGAGCCTCTAGCCTATTGACCGTCGGATCCTCGCCAGACATGTCGTCACCGACCTCAGCACGAGCGATCGCCTCGCGCATGCCGGGTGTTGGTTTCGTGACCGTGTCGCTGTAGAGGTTGAAGAATACTTTGGGCATGAAGAAGTCTCCTGGTTCATAAAACAACGAAGGCTCTTCCGGTGTTCCGGGGAGGCAAGTTTCCTAGCCACGGATGAAACACGGATGAAACACGGATCAGGACAGCGAACAAGACCCAGAAGAATCGA
>JAYVSP010000713.1:0-4712 GCA_043775215.1 Planctomyces sp.
AGATGTCCCCACGCTCGTGGGGGTGAACCGTCGACCGGCCACAAGACATTCACTACTTCGTCGATGTCCCCACGCTCGTGGGGGTGAACCGCCAACTGCCCAAAACGATCTTCGAACCATCGCGATGTCCCCACGCTCGTGGGGGTGAACCGGAATCACGACCGTCCTCGACGAGGCGATCTATGATGTCCCCCACGCTCGTGGGGGTGAACCGATTTGAGCTTCATCATCGAAGCCAAGTTTCGTGATGTCCCCACGCTCGTGGGGGTGAACCGAAGGTCTCAATCAAAATGACACCGCCACCGCCGATGTCCCCACGCTCGTGGGGGTGAACCGTGCCGGGACTGCCTCACGGCGGTTGCCGTCGAGATGTCCCCACGCTCGTGGGGGTGAACCGGCATGATGCGGTTCGAGATGGCCGAGGAACTCGATGTCCCCACGCTGCACCCTGTCCCCTCATTCAGCCAACAGCTTCTCGACAAAGGGCACAATGTCCTTCTGGTACGTGAAGTCTTCACCTTTCTTCGCGTTGTCGTTGTCGAAGCGTTTGGCGAGTTGGCCGTCCGAGCCGAAGACGAACACTGCGGGGATCGAGGCGAGGTCGATCTTCTCGAAGAGGACGTCGGGGTCCACGTTGAGCAACACGTTTTGAAACTTGGCCTCCTGCTTCATCAGGAACTCCAGCACCTGCGGCCGATACGTTTCGGGCGGTTTGTTCTTGAGGCCGATGTAGTCGCAACTGGCGGACAAGCAGACGAGTTTGTCGCCGCCATGCTTCTTGTGCAGGCCGACAAGATGCGGAAACTCGATCATGCACGGCTCGCACGAAGTCGACCACAAGTCGAGCACGACGACTTTGCCTTTGTGTTCCGCGACGAGAGAAAGCGTTTCATCCCAGTTCTTGATGTCGAGCGTCACGCCGTTGGCTTTCGGTTCGGCGACAATCGGCGGAGTCGCGTTGCCATTCGCAACCGGTGTCGTTGTGATCGGTGCCGGTTTGTTCGGAGAATCGGCGCCGCAGCCGAGAACCGTGATTGAACCAGTCAGAAACAGCAGAGCAGCAAGCGTTCGCATGCGGAACCTTTCGCGTTTAGTAAGGCGATCGTTCAAGAAACATTCAAACATTTTTCAACGCAAAGCCGCAAAGGATTGGCGCATCAATAACTGTCCGAGGTAGCTGAACTCGTGAGAGTTCGGTCCGAAGTCTCACGACTTCGGCTACGACAGTTATTGATGCGCCGGCCCCAAGCACTTCCAAAGCGTTGTTCAGATCGCCACAAAACTTCTTGGCACCTTTGCGTCTTTGCACCTTTGCGTTGAAACCTTCATTCTCGATCGCTGACTGACCTATGACTGAATCAAATTTTGTTCCACGGTTCAACGATCAACCTTTTTCATGCCGGCGGCGATTGCGGCGGGTTCGGGGTTTTCGTAGGGCAGCGCTTTTATGAACTCAACGAGGTCGTCGAGTTGCTGGTCGTTGAGGTGGCTCGTTTTCCCGTGGTGGTCTTCGGTGTTTGCAGTCGTCAGGACATCGCGTAGCGTCGCGGCCGTGCCGTCGTGCAGATAGGGGGCGGAACGATAGACGCCCAGCAGCGTCGGCGTGTCGTATTTCGTGCCCATCTTTTCCGAAGGGTCGGAGCGGCCGGTGCCGACATCGTGCCGTGTCGGCTTCATCAGCGGATTCGAGTCGCAGAAGTACGGGCCGGAGTGGCACTTCGCGCAGCCGGTTTCTTGCGATAGGAAAACCTCTCGGCCGCGTTTCGCCGATTCGCTCAGGCCGGACTTCGCATGAGGACTCAGGGGGACGGTGTGCGAGTTTGTGTAGGCGGCGAGCGCATCCAGATCGCGGGAGCGGCCTTTGTTCGGCGGGCCGAGCGAATCGGCAACCGGTCCGCTGATGAGTCCTCGGCCCTGCATCAACAGGCCGCGAATCGTGTGCTCGAAGTCCTGAGTCTCATCGCGGTCAGCCGACCAATGTTGTGGATGAGTCCAGGCGAGACCAACGAGCGGCGGTGTGTTGCGAAGTCCTTCGGGATTCTGCCAAGTGCGACCATCGGGATCGCTGTCAGGATGACAGCTTGAGCAAGCGATCCAGCGCCGCGAGGCCATCGGCATCAACGCCGAATAAAACAGTTGTTTGCCACGCAGGACTTCATCGCCGAGCGGATTGTCGGTCACTTTGACCGCCGCGATCTTCCGAGCAGACTCGACATCGTACGCGACCACTTCAAAATCAAGCGCGTTGTAAATCAGAAACCGACGGCCATCATTCGAGTACTTCACGGCTCGCGGATTGTGCCCAACGTTGATGTGCCGATTGAACGTCAGTTCGCGGTAGTTGTCGTCCCGGACTTCGCAGACAAACAAATCATCCGTTCCGCTGAAGACGACGACCGCTTGCTGACCATTCGGACTCACCGCCATTTCCCACGGATTCGCCGTCACGAGATTGCCGATGAACGAATCCATCGGAATCCGTTTGCGTTTGAGTTCTTCCGGCTGTTCCGCCGCGCCCGACTTCGGCAGCGTCGGCAAGTCGATCACGCTGACGTACGGAAAGATCGAACCTTCGCCGTGAGCCGCCGTGATCTTCGATCGCATGTGCGGCACGTATGCTTTCGGCCGCGTCGGATGCACCACGATTTGCCGCGCGAGATTGTCGGTTGCAGTCGCTGGGACAACGGCCGATTCCTTTCCGGACGCAAGGTCAATTAGCCGCACCGTCGCCGTGTAGTATTCCGTTACGAGTGCGACTCGTTCATCCGCCGTCAACGCCAGGCCGCGCGGGAACGCGCCGGCTGAAAGTGTCCGCACGATCTGCCGTGAGCGCGGGTCGATCTCCACAAGCTGCCCCGGATATTCAAGCGTCGCCCACACGCGCGAGCCGTCGCTTGTCGAGACGACGCCATACGGTTCGTCAAACACATCGCAACGGCCGAGCACTTCGCCCCGATCCGCATCGACGAAGACAATCGCATCATCGGCATACACCGCGACCGCCAGTTGATGACTGTCGCCGATGAAAGTGACACCTTCCGGCTTGTGTCCGACGGCGACTTCTCGCAGCTTCTCGAAACTCTTCAGCGAGATAATCGAGACGGTGCCGCTGTCGCGATTCGAGCAGGCCAGCAATTCGCCGTCGGAGGAGAGGCTCATCAAACTGCTGGACGGCGCTGCGCCGGCGACCTGAACGCCGATCAGCAGAAGAGCACACCAAGTGACCAGGATTTGGATTCGGAGCATCAGCGGAGTTCCTTTCCGGCAATTTTGGAGTGCGGGGATGCATCCCCGCTTTGGTTTGTGGCGGAGCCACTTTCTTGGCACTTGAGAGTCCATTCGGAGTGAACGACAAAAAGCGGCTCCGCCGCAATCGAAAGCGGGGATGCATCCCCGCACTCCAAACAGCCCGAACGAGGCATCAGGGAATGATCTGATACTGTCCGCGATTGTTGGCCGCAAGGTCTTGCATGACTTGCTCGGCGGTAAAAATCTCGCGTGTCTGTCGATAGGTGCTCTCACCCAGCTTGAGCCGAGCGGCACTCATCTTCTTCTGACGCATCAATTCCAGCCCGGTCCATTGTTTCTCGGACAACTGCGGCTCGAACGAAAGCGTGTGGATCACCGCCTGTGTCTGCTTAATCGAGCAGATGATCTTGTTCGCTTCGGAGCTGAAGACGCCGTCGGTCAGGAAATAGAGCACGTCGGGTCGCATGCGGAGCGCGATCTGTAACGCGGCAGTCGGATCTGTGTCGCCCACAGCGCGGACTTGTTGCATCCACGCGAGATATTGCCGTTGATTTTCGAAGACGGCGGAAACCGGTCCGTTTGCCGGCATCGGAATCGCGTCGTGGTTGAAGAAGATGATGAAGAACTCTTGTTCGGGCTTCAGGTGCGTGACCGAATTGATCAACTCCAACTTCATCCGATTGAACCGCGTCTTCGCTTCGCTGTCGTGCGGATGATTCATGCTCAGCGAGCAATCCAGCACGTACACAAACCGCTTCCCTTCCGCCCCCATTCCAAAGAACTGCTTGCCTGTTCCCGATCCGATGCCGATCCCGTTGCCAACTCCATCGCCGATGCCGCGTCCTTTGCCTCGGCCAATCCCGCGTCCGCTAATGTGAGCCGGCTTGCCCACCACGGCCGCCAGGTTACCCGCAATGTTTGGATCAAATAGCACCACGCTGGCCGGAGCATTTCCAACCGGATCGGCGATGTTCGGCTCAGCGACTAGCGGAATCAGCGGTGAACCGGTTGAGCCTCCACCCACGGGAGGATCGATGGCTGCTTCGGTCGTCAGAATCTGAAGCGGCAAGTCCGAGCGGTCTGATTCGTCGTCCGCCCAGCCAGACAATTCCAGATCCGCATGCCAGCCATTACGAACTTCATAAATCGACAGCGCCGCTGATACCGCCAGGATGACGTGCAGCAGCAGCGAAATTATCAAAGCGCGGCAAGTGACGCTTCCCAGATATCGCCGAGTCCAATGCTTACCAGAGAGACACAGACACCGAACCTGCCGGCAAGCAGCGATTCGAGTCCGCCCCCACTCCGTCCAACTTCGCAATTTTGTCAATGCCGCGATCACAATATCGCTCCGCCAGCGCCTCACTAAGTGGCCCCGCATTGATCTCTGGGTAGCCACGCTCGCCAGAGCGTGGGCAAATGGCCGAAAAACCCACGTTCTGGCGAACGTGGCTACATAGTTT
>JAYVSP010000714.1:0-3371 GCA_043775215.1 Planctomyces sp.
TCTGAACCGCACCACAAGCCGACAACCACAACTCTCGCCGCTTGAGACCATCCAACACAATCAGGTCGCCGGTTTCGTTTCGCCACGCGATGATCGGAGCCAAGTCACCAAACCGCTCGACGCTCGCACCGAGTTCCGCGCTTTCCTGCCAAGTGTGAGCCGGAACCAAGTCCCGAAACTCAGGATCAACACTGCAATCTCTGATCGTCGCCATGAAACACCTGCTTTCTGTTGGAAATGGAATCACTTTGTCGGACGTCCCGAACAACCGGGAGCGACCAGCACCGTCACGTCCCTGCAATTTCGCGTCACGACACTCCCTCTTGTGACTGCGCACCGTTCCCGTGGTTCCCGTGGCTTGTGCCCGGCCCGTGCTTCGTGTCCGTGTCCGGTGAGCCAGCACGCTCTGCCATCAACCGCCGCACCGCTTCGGCCTTCTCAGCATCCGACAGCGGCAGCGAAGCAATCAGCATCAACGCCGCGGAGAACGAATCCGCCTTGATCGGCAGAGCAACCGCACTGCTCAATGCCGAATCCGGCGTACTCAAAACCGAGCCGCCGATCACCTCGCCGTGATCGTTTTCCCGTGAACTACTGCCACCAGAACTGCCACGGCGCGAACAACTCCTCGCAACTCGTTTGCTACCAGCACTTGCAACCCTAGCACCGCAGCATGGCATGCAAGAGGTCAGGGGTTCAAGTCCCCTATCCTCCATTTTCAACAACCATTTGCACCGAAAGCAGTTACGCTTACCTTCCGACGTTCGGAAGAGCGGTTTGAGATCTTCGATTTTCAGTAGCCTACTGAAATGCGAAGGGAACCGCTCTCATGATCCGTGCGAAATGTCGAGTGCCCAAGTTATCGCGTCATGCGTCCGGGCAAGCTGTGGTGAGGCTCTGCGGGAAGGATCATTACGTTGGTCCATTTGGCTCGGTGGAAGCTCAAGCCCGCTACGATGCGTTGATTGCTGAATGGCTCGCTCGTGGCCGAGTGCTTGCGCCGGCTGACGATGAAGGCGTGTCGGTCAACGAATTGGTGCTGTCCTACTGGCGTCAGCAAGTCGAACCGCACTACCGAAAGAATGGTCTGCCGACTTCCGAGCAGCATTGCATCAAGGCAGCACTCCGGTTTTTGAAGGACGCCTACGACGTGACCGCCGTGTCAGAATTCGGCCCGCTACGATTGAAGGCCGTCCGCGAAAAAATGATTGCCGGGGGCATGTCTCGCCGAGTCGTGAATCGGTACGTGCAAAAGGTGCGCGCGTGCTTTCGCTGGGGGACGGAAAATGAACTCGTGCCGCCAAGTGTGTTTCATGGCCTGCAATCGGTCGCAGGTCTGAAAGCCGGCCGGAGTGAAGCCCGCGAAACGGAACCGGTGAAGCCCGTTCCCAACGTCTTTGTCGATGCGGTGTTGCCGTTCGTGTCGGCGCAGGTCAAGGCGATGATCGAATTGCAACGGCTGACGGGAATGCGACCGGGCGAGGTCTGCCAGTTGCGGGCCTGCGATATCGACGTGACTGGCAAGGTGTGGATTTACCGGCCGCAGGCTTTTAAGGGGCGCTCTCGCCCGGCACTCGGGCGGAAGATGATTAAGGCGTGCATCCAAGGCGTCGAAACGATCCAGAATCGCGTGTCTCTTCCTCGTTACTTTACGGCTGACACTCTCGATGCGACTCGCAAATTGGCGAAGATGATGAGCGGCGAAGACTTTGCATTGGAATTCGCCTCGAATGGAAGTGCCAAGACCACGCTGACCGATCAAGCTGTCAAGCATATCGACGAGCTAACGAAGAGGGCGCATCTTTATGTGGACTTTTCCACCATTGAGGGACGCTTGGAAGTTGTTTCCGTGCATGAAGGGAAAGCTATTTTCATTTGGGAAACACTCACGAATCGCAAGATCGAATGCCGGATAGGAGACGAACATTTTCAGGCGGCGCAATCCCTGCTTGGCAATCGTGTTCGCGTAACTGGCCGAGTGAGTTATCGAAATCACATTCCGTGGTTGATCCATGTCGAGGAACCAATCAGACGGCTACGGACTATGTCCGAGCTTCCTCAACCAAATGACATCGGAGCCATTAATATCACTGGCACTTTAACTTCCGAAGAACACGTTCGGAGAATGCGCGATGCCTGAAATAATCTACTGGGATGCGTGCGTATTCATCGAAGTTGTTGCAAAAGTCGAACGAAGATCGTCTTGATGCGTGTGAAGAATTGCACCGCAAGGCGGAAAAGGGCGAGCTGATTATCGTCACGTCAGCGTTAACGATTACGGAAGTGAATAAATTGCCTGAATCGCCGGCTCTTCTGGAAGAGCAGAGTAGGACAATTCTCGACTTCTTTGAAAACCCATATATCGCTTTTCGCCCTGTTGACCGAGGTGTTGCGGAATATGCGCATGAACTGACACGAACGCATGGGTTGACGAATATCGACGCGATTCATATCGCAACCGCGATTCTCACTCCAAAGATGTCGGTCTTCTACACATACGACCGCGCTAAAAAGAGACGCAAGGGACTGTTAACGCACAATCTGAAAATTGGTGATCCGCCCTTGAGAATAGAAATACCTCCCGATCCAGATGAGGGGTCGCTGTTTTCCGCGAGGCACCGTAAGAGCAAGCCTGGAGCCAATGGCTTGAAAAACGAAGACTGAATCGTGAGCAATCACAATATGTCGCGACGAACCGGGGGCTAGCCTCGGCGTGTCCGTGTCACAGTTTTTGAGATTCGACGTGACTGCATGCCGTCGAGTTCACAGCGTCCGCAGATTTTGCCTGCCGTCGAGCGAGTACACAAGATTTCGAGACGGGTGGCACTGATGTCGATGTTGAACGTAGAATGCCGCGACTGTGACGCACCTTCATACGCTTGCTTCGGCTGATTTGTTCAGGCGTGGTGATGATGGCGCGATAGTTGTTCGCGGAGAGTCTCGTGAGTGCTCAACAAGGGAGTGAGAGCCATGCGATTGACCAAAGTGTTCGCGTTGATCCAAGAGCGTCTCGTACGGCGGAAGTGTCTGACTCGGGTTCGTCGACGGTCGCATTCCGATTCTCCCGCGATGTTAGAGAAACTGGAGCCGCGCTGTCTGTTGACCACAATCGACCTGTCCAGCCTTGGGACCGCCGGGATCACGATCTTCGGCGCAGACGCGGATGACAGAAGCGCACGCTCCGCGGCTAATCAGCCGCGGCACCAATGACGCGAGATCTCATCATCGCGATACCCGCAGCAGGACTGCGAATTCCCAGAAAAGTCAGTGGGAACGTAGCCGTCCATTGTAGCGACGAGGATTTCGGAGTGCGCAGCATGAAGCGTGCTGCGAGTTGGCAGTTGTCGAGAGGTGGAACGGGGGCGACTGGA
>JAYVSP010000715.1:0-3267 GCA_043775215.1 Planctomyces sp.
ACATCATCACTTGCACCGCCAGCACGTTAACGACAGAGTCACCGATGCTATGGCCATTCAATTCAACTGCCCTTATTGCACGGCGACGATTCAAGTGCCGGACCATGCGGCCGGTAAAAAAGGAACGTGTCCTCAATGCCGGACAAAGCTGGTAGTGCCAGCTCCGAAAGCGGGAGGCACGCCGCCACCAAATTTCACGCCTCCGCCCCCCCCCAACTTCGCGCCGCCGCAGTTTCCGCCTTCACAATTCCCACCGCCGCCCGGCGCGTTCGCACCGCAATGGCTCGCGCCGCAGCAAATGGGCGGGCCGCCTCAGGCTGGGGCTCCACCGTTTGCTCCGCCACAGATGCCGCCACCGGGGTTTGTTCCGGGACCGGAAATGTCCGCGCCGATGTTCGACCCATCGTTGCCGATGCCAACTTCCGTTTCGAGGACCGAGCCGCCTGTTGTCAAGAAGTCACGAAAGAAGTCCGGCTGGGACAGTCGAGTTGTGATTGGTCTCGTGGTGGGTGCGTTGGTCCTGATCGGTGGTGTCCTGAGCTACCAGTTTCTTCTTCAAAAGCCACAGAGCGATCCGCTGCGGGGCGAGCTGACCGCCACGCGCGAGAGCGGCAAGCTGGAGTTCGTCACCGTGCATCGCGAGTGGATTAAGCTCGATGAAGAATTGGTCGATCTGGTGCTCAAGCAAATGGTGAAAGGAGTCACGCTGCGCAGTGAGAACATCGTGCTGCGGTTGCAGGGGACCGCGGAAGGGATTCGGATTTCGGTCACGCCGGGACTGCACGCGGATCTGATCGCCGTCGAGACTCAAAGTCACAAAGGGCTGGCCAAGTGGTACGCGCGCGAGGAAGCCAAGCTGGCGGACAAGCAACAAAAGGAGGTCATCCGCGCCGCGACGAAGTTCATCCAGGAATGGGCCGACGCGGCAGCACGCGGAGACAAGAAACCGGATTACAGCCGATTTCACGACGATCTGGGGATCGCCGCTCTTGCCAAAGGGATCGGCAGCGAAGTGATCGCGGTCGTCGGTGAAAACATTCACCGCTGCGTAGCCGAGAAAAATGGGACGCTGTTTTTCCTGCTTCCATCCGGCACGCAACGATTCGATCTGCAAGGCCGCGAGCATGGTCACGGCAAGCTCGTCTTCCCCGGCCACTTCAAAGTGAGAGTCGCCGACGAACCGGCGAAAAAGAGTTCTCCAAAATCGTCGCCAGAAAAGAAGTCCGAAGCGGACGATGACGAGAAGTCGGAAATGCGAACCAACGCCTTCGGCAAACCGGCTCTGAACGATCCCTCGGCCACCGATGAATCAATGCCAGCGAAACCTCAGCCTAAGAAAAAGGCCGAACCGAAGAAAGACGAGTAGCGATCGTTGTTCACGCCCGCGAGCGATCCCAAGGGGCCACAACCAGAACTGACGCGTCCGGTGTGTGTCATGAGCAATGCACGACCAGGCAGGTGATGTTGTCTTTGCTGCCGCCGTCTTCAGCCGCTTTGACAATCGCGGCGGCGGCGGCTTGCGGATCGTCGAGCTTGAGCAACGGAATCAGGAGGCCGATGTTGTTCTTGATGCCGTCGGTGACTCCGTCAGAACAGAGCATGAAGCGGTCGCCTGCTTCTGCGTCCAAGACCTTCGCCTCAGTGCCGGTGCCGCCTTCTTTCGTGCCGAGGTAACGATAGAGCACGTTTTTGTAACGGTGCGTTTTCGCTTCTTCGGCGGAGATCGTGCCGGCCTCCAACAGTGCCTGCGTCAGTGAATGATCTCGAGTCAACTGCTCGATCTTTTCGCCTCGCAGACGATAGACGCGGCTGTCGCCAACACCGCCGACATACATCTTGCCGGCCGCGACCAACATAAAGGCCAGCGTCGTTCCCATATTCATGTATTCGGGATCGAGGTTGCTCAGCGCCATGATTTCGCCGTTCGCGAAAGCGACCGCTTCGTCGACTCGCCTGACCACCTCATCCGGCGTGGCCTTGTCGAAATCGACAGTCTGCTCAAGACGGCGCGGAACCAGTTCGGTCGCGAGCGCGCTCGCTTTTTCGCCGGCACTTTGTCCTCCCATGCCGTCGGCAACGATGAAGAATCGGCCGCGCGGATCGACAACGAACGAATCTTCGTTGTTCTCGCGGAAGTTCCCTTTGATGCTCAGACATCCCCAATTCACTTGAACCATCGTCGTAACCAGTCGCATTCCAGAGAAAGAATTTCAGGGAAACCGTCAGCCGAGGACGGTCTTGACCAAATCTTGGACTCCCAACGTGGTGGCACTGACAAAGTATTCGCCCGCGACGAAGCCGCCGCTAGAGCCGAACAGGCGATTTTGACTTTCCACCAGTTGAAACACATGCTCCTTCGCGGCCGGAAACTGAGTCTTGTAGGCGCGAATGGCCGCCAATTTTAAGGACAATGTCTCGGAAATATCCACGACGAACCCGCCGCTACCCAAATGTTCGCCTATCGGCAACTGACGCAATCCCAAAGGATACCACACTTGCTTTTGAATGCCGTGAGGTGGCCAACCTTCGAAATGTTCGTCCCACTTGGTCAGCCGCGAGTAGAACACGGCGGCATCCGTGATCTGCATCGCTTGCCAATGATCGGGCGAAGCCATCGGTGTTTTGTCGAGAATTCCGAGCACAATGGTTGGCCGGAATTTCCGAAACACGGTCGCCAACGCCACACGAGACTCGAACGAATCGAACAGTCGCCGATTGGGCAGAGCCAGCGTCTCCCGCATCTGCACGCCGAGGATTTTCGCTGCCTCGGCCGCTTCTGCCAAGCGTGCCTCCGGCCCCGAACTTCCCGGAGTTGGCTCGCCGTCGGTGAGATCGACGATCCCCACGCGATATCCCTGCCGCACCAACTTGGCCAATGTCCCTCCGCACGTGATCTCGACATCGTCAGGATGCGCGCCGACAGCGATCACATCCAGCGGTTCGGGAAATTCCAAAGTCATGTTTATTCCCCCACTGACGTGTCAGTGGTTTGTTGCCCGTGGCTACTGAAGGACCGGCGCATCAATAACTGTCGTAGCCGAAGTCGCCAGACTTCGGGTCTGAACTCTGGCGAGTTCAGCTACATCTGACAGTTATTTCTACGCCGGTCCTAAATCTGATGGTTTTGCTTCATCCGCGTTGGGCAAACTGTAGCCCATAGCCACAAGGCATGTAGCCGTCCATTGTAGCGACGAGGATTTCGGAGTGCGCAGCATGAAGCGTGCTGCGAGTTGGCAGTTGTCGAGAGGTGGAACGGGGGCGACTGGA
>JAYVSP010000716.1:0-10701 GCA_043775215.1 Planctomyces sp.
GGTTGTTTCGCCCCTTCAGGGCTTACCGTTTTCGACGTCATCAAACCCAGGGCGTTGCCCTGGGCTGCCGAGTCTTGGCCCGTTGGGCCAGAACCACACGCGCGATTCGTCCGGGGGCTGACGCCTTGCCGCTCACTCACATGAACCCGAATTCGTAGTCTTGAAGACGCACTAGCGCGTTTCGGCTGATCAGTCACGGCCTCATTTTGTGCCGCGTGAAGAATAGCACCACAATTCGTGCAGAATGCTCACGCGTGATTGCGGCGGCGTTGGGCATCGAGTTGTTTGGTAATGCTGCGGGCTCGATGGATGGCCGTGAACAGATCCACCCAGGTCAGCGCGCCGATACAGGCCGCGCAGGCACCAAGCACAAGGAACGCCGGTTTTGTTCGATAACCCAAGAAAATCAAGCCTGCACTGAGCACAAATGCGAACAGCGCCAGCGCCGATTTGGTCTTCATCGACAATTTCAGTTTGGCCCAGCTCGCGATTTCCACATTCTTGAGCGTCTGCATATGGGCGACCTGACGCATCTGTTCGGTCGCGGCGCGCAGAGCCACTTTATCTTGTTTGTGGACCGGGTCCAACGAGATGCTTTTCGAGGGCTCGGCGGCAGTGTCTGCCGAGAATTTGGCGTTGGTCGGTCCGCAGGATGTGCTCAACGATTCGAGAGATGTGGCGGCAGACTCGGAAGTTTCCTTGTCGCTCCAGCCCTTCGTACGCCCCATCAACCGCTGCATGTACTGCGTGACTGAATCGTCAATGTTTTGGTCATCCGAAAATGACAACGGCTCGTCCTGCATTGCGGTCGGAGCCACATCAATCGCGGTCGACACGACCTCGGCCGGCGACTCAATGGCCGGAGTGTCGTCCTCTGAAGAATTCGGTTCTCTCAAGAGCGTCGTCTCCACCGAGTCAGACTCGGCTGAGTCGTCGCTTTCAGCCAACTCGATCGAGTCCGCGGCAGACTCTTCGTGATCCGTCAATGAAGTATGTTCCTCTGTCCCGTCATTGTTCGCAGCAGGTTTGTGCAATAACTCGGGCAGGTTGAACATGCGAGCCAGATCGGCTCGTAGTTCGGCCGTTTGGGGATCGGAATCAGGTGACTCTGTGGTATCCGAGTTCGATTGCGTCTCGGCGGAAGACCACTCGTTGGATGCGGTGTGCTCACAAGCTGGCAGCCTGTGGCTACGGGTCGAGTCCACAAAGTCGGACAACCACGCTGACGGCGACACGGTGTTCCATGACGTTGTGAGCGGCAGATCGTTCGATAAATGGAAGACTGCCAGCGAGGTCGCTTCGGCCAGTGGGCGGGTCCACAATCGTGTTGGAAGCGGAGTTGAGTCGAATTCCTCAATCGTTGATTCCGGCGGGAGTGGCGGAGGCGACGCGATGTCGTCAGTCACTGTTGATTCGTAAAGACTCCAATCGTCAATCGGTTTCTGATAAGTCGGTTCGCACGGCGGCAGCGCCAAGTTGTCGCGATAGGGGTCAGTCAGATCGACGCCAGTTGACCACGGCTCTTCGAGCAGCATCGACAGCGCACCGTCCTCGGTATTCGTGCCGTCCAGCCCGATGTGGCCTAAATGATCGATGTGGCCTAAATGATCGATGACAATTGCCGAATTTGCCGAGCCACAAGGGCTCGGGCTATAGACAGATTCGAGGGAAATGCCGTCTCGCACTTCCGCTTCGCCGGCAGTGGCGACCTCGTTCGACGTCTTTTCCGTAATCTCCCAGTCCTGAAACGCGACTGCCTGCTCAGGTCGTTCGGCTGCGAGTGAGTCTCGTTCGGCTGAAACCGATTCCCACTCGGCCGTAAGGACCGGCGAATCAATAACTGTCGTAGCCGAAGTCGTGAGACTTCGGTCCGAACTCTCACGAGTTCGGCTACATCGGACAGTTATTTTCGCGCTGGTCCTAATTGCCTGCCGTTCCGCCGCGAGTGCCTGCCACTCAGACTCAATGGTTTGCTGATCTTGTTCGAGAGAGGCGATGCGAGAATCTGCCTCGGAGTGGAGTACCTCCGACGGATTCGTGGATTCCGGCGAACGCACCCTGTCTTCGGTGAACGCATTCTGCTGCGCTTGAATTGTCGAGCGAGCCAATTCCGATTCCGCCACCGCGGCACGCAATTCGACATCGACTTGCTGGCGGGCCTGTTCCCACTGGGCCTTCTCAGCTTGAAACGCTTCCTGGTCGCTAATGAACTTCGCCTTCTCAGCAACGAACTTGTCTTTCACATCAACGAGACTGCGGCGATCCGATTGCAGCCAGTCCCAGGAATGTGCCAACACCAGTTTCTCGCGCACCTGATTGGCTTTCACTTCTTCGAGTTCTTCACGTTCGCGCTCAATGAACTTCCGATCGCGGCAAAGAGATTTAGACTCTTCGGCGACTGTCTGTCGCTCGCTTTGAAGTTGCTCCAATTGCCGCGCCAATTCCTGTTCGCGCTGCACCGAAGTTGAGCTCGCTTGACGGCCTTCCTCTTCGAGACGCGCAACTTCTTTGAGGAGATTCTGTAACTCGTGAGACCATTCGGCCTGCCGCTGTCCAAGCTCGGCCGTCAGTTGCTGCTGAACGGCCAGTAACTCACCCCGCTCGGCGTGTCGTTGCTCAAGTTCGGCTGCCAGTCGCTGATGAGATTCCTGCAACTCGTCTCGCTCCGCGTGCTGCTGTTCAAGCTCGGCGGTCAGACGCTGTTGAGTTGTCAGCAACTCGTTCCGATCGGCGTGCCGTTGCTCAAGTTCGGCCGCCAGTCGCTGATGAGATTCCAGCAACTCGTTCCGATCGGCGTGTCGCCGTTCAAGCTCGGCCGCCAGTTCCTGATGAGCAGCTAACAACTCACTCCGTTCGGCTTGTCGTTGTCCAAACTCGGCTGTCAGACGCTGCTGAGCTGTCAGCAGTTCGTTCCGTTCGACATGCTGCTGTTCAAGCTCAGCCGTCAATTGCTGTTGAGCTGTCAGCAACTCCTGGTGCTCGGCGCCTCGCTGTTCAAGCTCGACCGTCAGGCGTTGCTGAGTTGCCAGCAACTCCTCTCGTTCGGCCTGTTGCTGTTCAAGCTCAGCAGTCAGCCGCTCTTGAGCTGTCAGCAAGTCGTCTCGTTCAAACTGCCGCTGTTCTCGTTCCTCGAACCATGCGGTCGCTGCTTGTTCCCATGTCTGAGTGAGGCGTGCGGCATCTGACCGAATTGTCTGGAGTTCGTTTTGGATAGCCGATCGCTCTTTGCAAGCGACTTGCATCGACAATCGCAGTACATTGGCCTCGCGAGATAACTCCGAATTTTGCGTGAGTCCGCGTTGTTGTTCTTCAACCACCGCTGCCTCGTACCGCAAGCGATCTTGATCCCAAGCGGTCTGTCTCGCCGACCATTCTGCCGTGCGCAGGTTCCACTCGGCACGAGCCACCTCCAAATCCTGCCGAGCCTGCTCAGTCTGTTGTTGAGCATCTGCTGTCTGTTGGCGAGCCTCTTCGGCCAAGTATTCGAGTTCACCGACGCGTGTCGTGAGCGGCACGGCGCTAGCCGCCGGTTCATCAAACGGTCTGCCATCAAAACCGGTAGCGAGCGACATTTCGCTCAGCCCGTGCGACAGTTCGTCACGCAGAGTCTCAATCTGATCGTTCAGCATCAGCAAATCAGAATTGAAGGATGACGGGACGTCCGCAGTTTCACTCGCGGCTGCCGGCGGTGTTTCGATCAACTGATCCAAAATGTCAGTCGTCCGCGCGAACTCGACCTGAAATTCAGCAGACCCGAAGCAAACTGTGTCGCCGACGTGGAGCGTGGTTTCGCCGCGCACGGGTTGGCCGTTGCACCAAGTCTGCGCATCCCACGCCTTCAAAACGATTGTTTGCCGGCCGCACAGAATCAACGCGTGGCGCGGCTGCACGCCCGTTCCGACGATGTGGAAGCCGCAGGTCGACGCCGAGCCAATGGTCCAACGGCCGGGTTTCAGTAACAACTTTGGTGAAGAAGAAGTCCGAGGTGCCAGTACCATGATTCCGCTCTCGATACGAACTGCGCCGCGTGATCCCACAAATTCTGTCAACATTGGCATTTCAAAATCCCTCGCTGGGAGACTGCACGAGCGCAGTCTTCCCGCAGGGATTTAGGTCACGCTCCGAAGCCGGTCAAACAGCCACCAATGTTTCGCCGAATGAACAAGCCAGAAGCTTCCGCGAATTCATCGTGACCGTTGCGATCAACAGAATCGGAGGCCCTCCCTTTAGGACCGGCGCATCAATAACTGTCGTAGCCGAAGTCGCCAGACTTCGGATCTGAACTCTGGCGAGTTCAGCGACATCGGACATTATTTCTGCGCCGGTCCTTAGCCCTTGCTAGCCGGAATTCGGCCAACCCATAATCGGCATCGGGAAAAACAGGACTCGTGGCGGTTTTGAGGATGTACGAAATGTCGGGCTGGCTGTCTCGAGCAAAGAACGCTCTCAGCGGTCATACCGTGGACACCACTCCGGTACCGATCGAACTTCCGTGCCCTTGCGGACGAAAGATTGAAGCGGTGCGTCGCGAATCGTTTCAGCGCGTGCTGTGCAAAGGCTGTGGCGAGCCTTTTTTCGTGCTGCCGTTGGACGTGTATCCGCGCCCGGTGCTGAAGAGGGTCCGGCCGCCTAAAGTCTCGAAATCGCCGCCCTCCGCAAAACCTACCGCTAGGACGGCCGAGGCCGAATCGACGGCACCTGTGACGGCTGCGACCGCGGTTGCTCGTCCGACCATCGGCCTCGCAACCAGCTTCTGGCGTGCTGTCCGACGGCAGTGTACTCCATTGCGATTGATCGTCCTGAGCTTGCTGACCGTCGTCGGCATGACCGGCTGGTGGCAACACAACCGCGCTGCTCGTTCACAGGCCGCGATTGACTTCCAAGCGACTCTGGAAGCCGGGCAGGCAGCTCTGCAAAAGAAGGACTGGGCCGCCGCCGAACATGAGTTCGCAAAGTGTGTTGCCGCGGTCAACGTGTTGGAGCGCAAGGATGTCGCGGCCGAACGAGTGCGGCAGCGGCATCGCGAACTCACGGCCATCAATGTGCCGTTGCAGCGTTCGTTCGTCGATCTGCTCAAATCGGCCGAAGACACCAAAAAGTCCGACAGCCCCGCCGCTGCCGAAACGGAATTCGCCTTCAATCATGCCGGCCGTTGGATTGTCTTGCAGACGCAAATCGCACCGGTCGGAGATGCGCCGTCTGAATGGGAGCAACGCATGCCGCTTCAAGAGGGCGTCCTGCAGTTGACGGTCACTCTTCCCCGCATCTTGGCGAGTGGGAAGCGTCAGTCTCCTGATGGTTCCGAATGTCTCAACGCGGAACAAAAAGAGGTCGCCGCGCCGATCGACCAACAGTCCGCGCCGAAAAACGACCTCGAACTGCGAGAGATCATCTTCGCCGCGCAGGTTCAATCGCTGCATTGGGACGCGCAGAAATCTTTATGGGAAATCAGACTCAATCCGCAAACGGTCTTTTTGTGGTCCGACTATGACTTGCTCGTTGCCACCGGCCTCGTACCGGATGAACTCCGCACGGAGGCCCAACTGAAAGAACTGCTCACACAACAAAGCCGCTGGATCGGAGTCATCGAATGACGTCTAAAAACAAGGGCCAGGAAATTCCGAAGTGCCTGACCCCGGCCTTGGCCTGCATCTTGTTGCTCGCGTTTTCGGCATCTCCGCTGTTCGCAGCCGGCAACAACGCGCAGTCAGTTCAAGATTTCTTGGAACTCAAAGAAAAATGGCCCGACCTGATCGGTTCGAGTTTTCGGCTGGAAGGACGCGCCACGATCACAACGAAAGACTACGTCAAACTCAAAGGTTGCGAGTTGACGTTTCGTTCCAGTCGGCCGCTGCCGAAGCTGCAAGGAAACTCGAAGGTGGTTGAAGTTTCTGGCCGATTGGCGAAAGAAAACGGCGGCAAACTATTTATCGAGATCGACAGCATCACAGAACTTCCCACCGATTTGCAGACGGTCAAGTTGCGCGAATCGGGCTTGCCACGAGGTTCCGCGAAGGAGTGGTACGACCTCGCCACATGGACGGCCGCGCGCGGCAAATTCTACGATGACGATGAACTGCTCAAACGAGCCGCGGAGATCAATCTCAAAGGCCTGAAGATCGAGCGGCAGGCGCTGACGGAGATCACTCCCGCGGCACTGCGTAAGCTGGCCGGGCGGGCAGACGATTTGAAACTCGATGACTCTCTGCGACTCGACCTGCTGCATGAGTCCTTCTGGCTGGAGTGGGAGTCGCTTCAAAAGACCGCGCCACCGGTCGACCCCAATGACGAACGCGATTGGAAAAAAGACCCGTACTTCATGTTTCTCGAACGGCTCGACAGCGAGCTTCCCGGCGCGACGACGACGTCCGACAACGTGCTGCCGCTGCTGACGGCCGAGTATCGCAAGAATCCCGTCCTCGGCTATCGCAGTGCAAATGAGGCTTCTCGCCGTGTTTTGCATCGCCTGTTTCACCGCGACGTCGCCACCGCCGCGATCACCCGTATCACACGACCTGACGGCAGCAACGGCACGCTGATCGCCGAGCAAATCGACGAACTCATTTCCGAGCAACACACGCTCGCCGAACAGCATCGCGACAACGAACTGGCGTTCTTGGTCAAGAACGTGGCTGCGGCGTCTCGCACGCAACTCAATGACTTGGTGCAACGTTGCCATGATCGCAAACAAGAAGCTCTGGCCAAAGAGGCCATCAACCGCTGGCTAGCAAGGCGCGAGTTATCGCTGCGCAAAGACGGCGTCTCGGGCTTGATCCAACTGGCTGATGACCGCCTGGCTCTGTTGCAAGATCAGGCGGGAGCCGGATCACTGTTGCTCGAAGCAGTGGAGCAAACACCAACCAACACCGACGTCATCGAACGTCTGGAGAAACTCGGCTACCGAAAGGTCGACGAGCAATGGACGCATCCGATCCTAAAGCCGCAACCGCCCGGAGCAGTGGCAACGCCCAAGATTGAAACAGAACGCGACCGCAACATCCGTTTGGGCGTTCCGGAAATCGGCATGACTCCCGCGGAGTTGCTCCGTTGTCTCGGTGCCCCGTCGTCCGTCACGCGGATCGCCAGCAGCGGACACATCACCGAAACCTGGACCTACCGAGAAGGCACGATCATCCGTCACACAGCGACCATTGATCGTCCCCACGCTCCCGCCATCGCGAAGGTCGTGGCGATCCAGTAGCACTGAAACCTGAGTGGCCCAAAGGGGTCGGGAGGGTCAGGTCTCTTTGATTTGATTGGCATAGTGGACGAATGGACGTAGTGAACCTGTTGAGGCAAGAGTTCCAGCGCATCGGCAACATCCTGTTGGCGACTTGATGCCGGGACGATTCCACGTCCGCCAGGAGCGATATCGTCTCATCCCGGGTCGCCGGTCAATCGCGACTTGAGCCAAACTCCCATTTGGGAGACGAGGCAACCTCGCCAAGCCAAGCCAACCGCCTCGAATCGGCAATCGAGGAAAAATGGATGATTGGGCCACCGCTTGATCGTTGCGCGGATGTCAACCGACGAGTGGCCTGCCGGACGGGGCGGTTTCGGTGTCGGAAGTTGGCAGTGACGGGGTGCTGCGGCTCCGCGGCATCGTTTAGCCCGAATCATCAGACAGACTGTCGTAGCTGAATTCGTGAGAATTCAGACGCAAGGTCAATCGACACTCTGAATTCTCACGAATTCAGCTACTGGACCGTGCGCAAAGCGGGCTAAGCTAAGGATTGGCGAATCAATAACTGTCCGAGGTAGCTGAACTCGTGAGAGTTCGGTCCGAAGTCTCACGACTTCGGCTACGACGATGAAGCGGTCACACGCCGGTCAACCATTTGGGAAGGACGGTCATGAGTTCGTCGATTTCGGCGAGCGGGTCGAGGAAGACATCGTTTGCGCTGCGGCCTCGATTGTTGCCGATGCCGCCTGTCACGCGATCGGTTCCGTCGCCGCCGTCGAGCGTGTCGTTGCCGAGGCCGCCGATGAGGGTGTCAGTGTCTGTGCCGCCGAGGAGTTTGTCGCGGCCGTTGCCGCCGGTGAGCGTGTCGGAGCCGGTGTCACCGGTGAGGACATCGTTGCCGTTGCCGCCGGTGAGCAAGTCGTCGCCGGAGCCGCCGGTTAGCGAATCGTGGCCGTCGTTGCCAATGAGCGTGTCGGCTCCGTCACCGCCGTCGAGACTGTCGGATCGGGCGCCCCCTTTGAGGACATCGTTGCCGCCGCCGCCGATCAATGTGACTTGCATGTTCGATGTGCTGGCATCAATCACATTCACGCTGTTGCCGCCGGTCAGCACTGACTTCTCAAATTGAGCGAGCCGATCGTTTCCCAACCCACGCAAGGTTGTCGGCCTCAGCGTGAAGTTCACGTCACCTGACTCGGCGAGGCAATCAATCCCATCACCACCAACCAAACAGTCATCACCCAGTCCACCTGTGATCGTATCCGCTCCCCCTTGCCCATTGATCCGATCATTCCCGCCCCCACCGACAATCGCATCCCGCCCCGCGCCGCCGAGCAACGTATCCAACCCCTCACCACCTACCAGCGTGTCATCGCCACTCTGCCCCAACACCGAATCATTCCCGTTGCCACCATCCAGCGAATCCCCGACCGCCCCACCAATGAGCGTGTCATTCCCGTCCCCGCCGGTCATCGACACGTTGATTCCAACAACTCCCGAAGCATCCACCCGGTCATTCTCGCTCGAGCCCGCAATTCGCAACACCTCGCCATCACCAACGACCTTTCGAAATACTTCCGCCCCGCCAACTCGCCGCACAATGGCGTCATTCCCACTCCGCACCACTTCATAATTCCCGCCACCTCTTGGCAATTGCCCATCAGGCATTCCGAAATTCATCGCGACGTACACCCCGCTGGCAATCGCCACCGCATCGAGATATCCGTTGCCATCGAAGTCGGCGAGTTCGATTTCCCCAAGAGACGCTCCGCCCATACCGCCAAACGGACCCGGCTCGGCCGTGAAATGTCCGTGACCATCGTTGCGACCCAACAACGATTGGAAGTCTTGTCCGTTACTTTGATTAATGAGCAAGTCGGGATCGCCGTCGCCATCCACGTCCCCCACGGCGACGCCCGTATCGTACACGCGTTCGCTCGCACGACCCACGATTGGTCCCGCGTCGGAGAAGTGCGCAGTTCCATCATTCAGCCAAATGTGTCCCTTCCCATTCTGTCCTCGGGGAGCGCCTTCATAGACGTCGAGATCGCCATCGCCATCGAAATCCGCCGCTCTCGCGCGTACTGAGACAGTGGTCGCAAAGGGAATGCTCTGATTAAAGCGTCCGCTCCCATCGTTGAGTCGAACATTGCCAGCAGCGTCACTCTCGGATGATTGGTCAATGAGATCGAGATCGCCGTCCCCATCAAAATCACCGGCCAAATACTTATCGGTAGCCAGCACTTCCACACCCGATTCAAATACGCCTTGCCCTCCATTCCAAAGAATTTGCCCTCGATACGAACCGCCTGGCAGAGGACTCACAACAAGAAGATCGATGTCCGAATCGTCGTCAAAATCTGCTGCGGTGATTCGATGAACGGAACGTTCCATCACTTCAGGCGGTATCGAATCGGATCGAACGAACTGCGCATTTCCATTGTTCTTCCAGGTCAGGCCGGAATGTAAGTCGCCGATCGCGATATCGACGTCACCATCACCATCAAAATCAGCAAGCGCAGCGGAGACGGGGCGAGGGGGTCCAAATTCGTCAGGCATCCGAATAAAATTTCCGTGACCATCACCGCGAATCACGCGACTTGTCCCCGGTCCATGAGTATTGGTCTCGGGGTCAAAGTCGCCGTAACCAATCGTCACAACATCCAGATTTCCATCGTTGTCCATGTCAGCGACTAGTGCGTAATTTCCGTCGCCGCGAAGAGCCACAGGAAGTGTCGAGATTTCACTGCCGCTGAGAAGCACTCGCATTTCGAATTGTTCGGTTATGACTAACGCTCGGTCATAGCCTTTTCTCTTTCGCTGTCTCACGATCGTGACTCCGTTCATTTCGTCCATCCGTCGGAACTCGCCGACGGTTGTGTTCTAGCATTGTGAACCGTACATCATCGCCCGAGTTGTTCGGAAGACTTACTTCCATCACCGAAGGAAATGCTCATGTTACGCGCGACTTGGCTCCGTGATTTTTTTCATCGGATTGCGTTCCCCAATCGCAACATGCGAAATCGCCGAATACGGCGGTCCGGCTCGAAATCGGAGACTGCCCAATTCATGCAAGTTAGCCAGGTTGAATCGCTGGAAGCTCGCGCGTTGCTATCGAACGCGGAATTCGACGTAAATACAAAGACGTTGACGATCACGTTCGGAACCACTGCTAACGAGAACGTCGTGATCAACCCGCCAACAATTGCCGGTGATTTCTCGGTGCAGATAGGTCCAGACGGTGCGGTGCAGAATTTCGCTTTTAGTTCGACAGTTCGCGTTCAAATGACTGCGTTTTCGATTCAAGAGATTCCTACACAGAACGTCAGCGCGAACAATCGGATCGACATCCAAATTGTCACTTCGTCTTTGTTTCCTGCTCTTACTCAGATCACGGTCAACGGCGGCGTTGGCAAAAGGACTATAAGGACAGGCACTTTAGTATTGACTCTCGGCGGGCGGCACCGTATTTTTGCGGCCCGCGTTTCGGGTGCTTCGCTGGAGGGGATTGATCATGA
>JAYVSP010000717.1:0-10262 GCA_043775215.1 Planctomyces sp.
AAACAACGTCTTCGGCCTTAATGATATAGTGCGTGCTATCACACTCGGCACGGTCACCGCATCCGCAAGACCGCGGCGGATTTCATGAACAGGTTCTGATCGGCGTAATAAACTGCCTGACCTCGGCCAGATTGAAGGACAATCATGACCGCAAATGCCCCATCGCCCGGCGATCTGCCGGCGACAGCGACTGCCAACCTTAAGCTCTCATGCGCGGATTGGGAGATGCAGATGAAGGTCTCGGTGCCGACCGGCCCCACGACCGTTCGAGATCTCTTGCCGTTAGCTCAATCGCTCACGGATGCGGTGGTGAGAACGGCAACGAGTTATGCGGAAGCGGGGGGTGAGAAAGTCTCCTGTTGCGCGGGATGTGGTGCTTGCTGTCGCCAACTGGTGCCGATCACGGTGGTCGAAGCACACTATTTGCGTGAGGTTGTGGACGCTTTGCCCGAGCCGCGTCGGACTCAAGTGCTCGAACGGTTCGCGGCCGCGCTGCGCCGACTGGACGAAGCGGGGTTGATGCCCTCGCTGCGACGCCCGGAAACATGGACCGAAGAGGAATTTGATCCAGTCAGCACGGCCTATTTCGAGCTCGGTATTCCCTGTCCCTTTCTCGAAGATGAATCCTGTTCCATCTATCCCGATCGCCCGCTCGTTTGCCGCGAATTTCTGGTGACTTCGCCCGCCGAGAATTGCAAACATCCGACGAAAGAAGGCATTCGCCGGGTGCGGATGCCTCTGGTGGTGTCTCCCGCGATGGCCCAATTTCGAAAGTTTGCATCGGCCCCGGAGATCGCGCAGGTCATGCCGTTGGTCCTCGCCTTGGAATGGGCCGCCAGTGACACCACCGCGCCGGAATCGCATCCTGGCCCTGAGTTGTTGGCGAGCCTAATCGAACACATCTCGGACAGTAATCCGCTGAGACGCAAAGGTGAATGAGCATGGCGACTGCAACGAGTTATGATGAGATTCCCTACGAGTCCAAAGCATTTGGCAAGACGCATCCCGATGTGCTCGCGACTGCGGCCAGACTGTGTGGTCTCGTTCCGGCGAACGTCGAGCACTCGCGGATCCTGGAACTTGGCTGTTCCAACGGCGGCAATCTGATTCCCATTGCAGCCGCTCTGCCCGCAAGCCATTGCGTCGGCATTGATTTGTCCGCCAGGCAAATTGAAGACGGAGTGTCGCTGGCTCGTGATGTGGGCGTCGAGAACATCCAGTTGAAAGCCATGAGCATCCTTGATGTGGACGACGCCTTCGGGGAGTTCGATTTCATCATCTGTCACGGTGTGTTCTCTTGGGTGCCTCGCCCTGTTCAGGACAAGATATTCGAAATTTGCCGCAAAAACCTGGCTCCCCAGGGAGTCGCCTATGTCAGCTACAACACCTATCCGGGATGGCATCTGCGTGGCATGGTGCGCGAAATGTTTCAATACCACACGCGGTCCGTTCACGATTCTCAGGAACGCGTCGGCCGAGCCAGGTCTTTGCTGGAGTTCTTGAAAAACGTCTGGGAGATCCGATCGCCGGACAGTGCCTTCGGGCGAGTCATCAAGGAAGAGTCCGTGCAACTGGAGCGTTCCCGCGACACGTACGTCTTTCACGAGCATCTGGAGGAAGTGAACGATCCGCTTTACTTCCATCAGTTCGCCGAGCGTGCCACCGCCTCTGGCTTACAGTACATGTGGGAACTCGGCGCTAACGTGTTGACGGGGAGCCTGCCACCGGGGGAGCAGCAAGCACTCGACCAACTGTCGACCAACTTGATTGAACGCGAACAGTACTTCGATTTCATTCGCAACCGCATGTTTCGACGGACGCTGTTGTGCCATGCCGACATTCCTGTGCGCCGAGTGCCCGATGCATCTGCGGTCGCCGGAATGTATGCCTCGGCGCAACTGAGGCCCGTCTCGGAGAAACCCAACCTCAATTCCACTCAGCCAGAAGAGTTTCGTTCCGCAGATGAGACTCTGACCGCCACAACCAACCGTCCGATTCTCAAACGGTTGCTTGTTGAGTTGTACAACCAGTCGCCAGCGTCCGTTTCAGTCCTGGAGCTCTCGCGCCGTGTGGCTTCGTGGCGCTCCGAACTTCCGAAGGAACTCGCGGACAACGAGTCGATGTCAGATCTCAACTCCGTTGCGGAGCAACTGTTGAAATTGCATTTATCGGAAATGGCCGAACTTCACGTTCATATGCCGCCAATAACCACCACTGTCAGCGAACGTCCGGTCGCCAGCCCCGCGGCGCGTCAGATGGCACTTCGCAGTTCGCGCGTGACCAACCTACGGCATTTCGACATCGAGCTCGACGATCTGGACCGCTTTCTGTTGCACCATCTCGACGGACATCACACAGCCGACGAACTCCTCGAATTGGTTTTGGGAAGTGTCGAGCCATCTGACGCGAATGGGAATGAGGCTCAGCCGCATGACCTGAATACTGCTGACTCACGCCGTCAGTTGGACGAACGCATTCGCACAACGTTGGCACAACTTGCACGGCACGGTCTATTGATCGGTTAGTGCCGCGGAATTCCGGTCGCGGAGCGACCGGACTACGTAGATCAGTCGCTCCGCGACTGAGATTCATTGAGGGCGGACAACCCTATTTCTGATCGTTGATGGAGCGCTAATTAGTCGACAGCGAGGTGACACCATGACCGAGAATCCCGTAGTTCCTGATGACTCGACGAGCATGGTGACCGCGAACCTCAAGCTGTCGTGCGACGATTGGGTGATGCAGTTGAAAGTCTCGATGCCGACTGGGCCAACCACACTGCACGACTTTTTGCCGGTGGCTCAGTCGCTCACTGATGCCGTGGTGGGAGCGACATCAAAGCAAATAGCGGCTCAAGGCCAAACCATCTCTTGCTGCGCCGGCTGCGGAGCTTGCTGCCGCCAGTTGGTGCCGATCACACCCGTTGAAGCGCATCGGTTACGGCAGGTCGTGGACGCCCTGCCTGAACCGCGGCGGTCACAGATTCTGCAACGTTTCGAGGCCGCATTGCAGCGGTTGGCGGAAGCGGGATTATTGGAGATTCTCCAACATCCTGAGCGGTGGCTGGAAGAAGGATATGTGGCACTGGGACTGCGCTATTTCCGGCAAGGAATACCGTGTCCGTTCTTGGAGGAGGAATCGTGTTCGATTTATCCCGATCGGCCGTTGTCCTGTCGAGAATATCTGGTCACATCCCCGGCTGAAAACTGCCAACATCCGACGCAGGAAAACATCGATCGAGTTCACATACCGATCCGTTTGTCTCCTGCATTGGCTCGCTTTCGGAGGGTCGAGGAGGCTCCGCATCTCGCGCGGTGGATTCCGTTGGTACTCGCCTTGGAATGGGCCGCCGGGGACACCGCACCGCCCGAGTCTTGGCCGGGACCAGAATTATTCCAGAAACTGATCACTCAAGTCTCGAACAACAATCCGCATGATCACGAAGGAAGAGAGCATGACCTCAAACAGTGACACCAGCTACGACGAGATTCCCTATCACGGCGCGGCCTTCGCGAAGACTCATCCCGATTCTCTCGCGACGGCAGCCAGACTGTGTGGCCTGACACCACCGGATGTGGAGCATTGCCGCATTCTGGAACTCGGCTGCGCAATTGGTGGCAATCTCATTCCAATGGCGGCCGGACTGCCGGGAAGTCGTTGCCTGGGAATTGATCTGTCGCCTCGGCAAATCGAAATGGGACAGGCGTTGGCGAGCGCGGCGGGCGTCGACAATGTCGAGCTACGAGCGATGAGCATCCTTGAAGTGGACGAACAATTTGGCGAGTTCGACTACATCATCTGTCACGGTGTGTATTCGTGGGTGCCGCGTCCGGTCCAGGACAAGATTTTGGACATTTGTGGCAAACACCTCGCTCCGCAAGGGGTCGCCTACGTCAGCTACAACACATACCCAGGCTGGCATTTGCGGGGCATGATTCGCGAGATGTTCCGTTATCACACGCAGTTGTTCCAGAATCCTCTGGAGCGTGTCGCTCAAGCCCGCGCCTTTTTGGAATTTCTGAAACAAGCCTGGGAGATCCGCGACCCCGACCACACGTTCGGGCGAATCTTCCGCGATGAATTCAAAGAACTGGAATTGGCTCCGGACTCCTACGTGTTTCACGAGCATTTGGAAGAGGTGAATGAACCGCTCTACTTCCACGAGTTTAATGAACGAGCAAACAAGGCGGCCTTGCAATACATGTGGGAGCTTGACGCCAGCATCTTGGCGGGCAGCCTGCCGTACGCGGAGATGCAAGTATTGGATAAATTGACGAGCGATTTGATTCGGCGCGAACAGTACTTCGACTTCATTCGCGACCGCACGTTTCGACGGACGCTCTTGTGCCATGCGGGCCTCCCGTTGATTCGCAAGCCAGAAGTGTCCGCAGTGACCGGAATGTACGTCACGGCAATCGTCAAACCAGTCTCGGAAAAGCCTGACTTAAATTCGACGCAACCGGAGACGTTTCGTGGAGACCCGCAGCGCGCGGAGGAGAACCTGTCGGCGACGACCAACCGCCCCATCGCTAAACGGCTATTCGCGGCGTTGTACGATGCCTTTCCCCATTCCCTTTCCGTGGTGGAATTATCTCGGCGAGTGGCTGACTGGCGCTCCGAATTGCCGCCCGAAATGATCGCGGACGAACCGATGGCCGATCTTGCCACCGTAGCAGACCAGTTATTGCAACTTCATTTGTCCGGGTTGGCCCAGCTTCATGTGCATGTACCACGATTCGTGACCACAGTCAGCAAATGTCCACAGGCTCATCCCCTGACGCGGCAAATGGCGATCCAAAGTTCGCGAGTCACCAACGGGCGGCATCGGGACATCGTGCTCGAAGATCTGGAGCGATTCCTGCTGCACCACTTGGACGGACAACATTCGGCGGAGGAATTGCTGGAATTGGTTCTGCAAAGCACCACGCAAGATTCCTCAGAGCCTCCACCTGCTTTGGTTCCAACCAGCGATGAAGGTCGCCTTCAGCTTGCCGATCAAATTCAAGCGGTATTGTGTCGGTTGGCCAATCAGGCTCTGTTAATCGGCTAGCGCTTCCGAGTCGCCGAGGCTGAGAATTCTTCGTAGGGGCGGGCGGCTCGCCTGCCTTTTTTCCCCGGAAAACCAACAGGCGATCCCTGAGAATCTATCGAGCCGCGACCGTCAGGGAGTGTGACGGACTAAGGACTTAAGACCGCTCCCTGACGGTCGCGGCTCAATTCTTCGCACACTCTCCGCGTCGTGAAATGCGGCTCGGAGCGTCGCAACGCAACGTTACGACCGGCAAAATCCTTCATGGCAACGCGACCCGCAAATTTTACGCAGCTTGCCTGATGATCGCCGCATGTGTTCGTTGTGTGCCGTTTGGTCCGAATGTGCTGAAAATAGGGCTGGTGAAATCCCGAAATTCGTTACGACCGAACGGAATTGGTCCTACGAATTAATCGGGAGAACCGCTCATGTTTATGTTTCACTTTTCTTCGCGGGCACAGCGACTGCTTTTGGCGGATTGCTCAGTGGCATTCTTTTTGTCGGTGGGGCTCTCGCAAAGCTTTGCTCAAGACGAGCCAATTACGCCGGTTCCAACTCCCGCTCCTGGGCTTGCTGCGACTGCAGCTCCCTGTCCAACGGCGCTCTGCCCTCCGGGATCCGCTAAGCCGCCGGCTCCGCCGAAACCAACCCCGATTCCGCCGAGTCCGGAGTTCGCTCCGCCTCCCATTTTGCCCACGAATCCGGACAAGCGGACGGCCGAGCCGAAAGCGTTTCGGAAAAAACTGCTGAAGACCAACCCGCTGTTGCGGCCACCTTTCGCCGGGGAAGATCCCGAAAGCCTCAAGGGAATGGCCTCCGGGATTAAGGCCGTGGAATTGGATGCGCCCAATCGGATTTTGGCGGCACAATTCCTGGGAACCGTGGACTGCGTCACGTATCCGCAGGCCCAGGACATTCTCATCAAAACGATGCAGGAAGATCCAATCGAAGATGTGCGGTATGAAGCGGTATTGGCGCTTCGCGCTTTGCTCAGTCATGGCTGTACGAATCTCGACACCGAATGCGAATGCGAATCCTGCACCGCTCGCAAGAAGGCGGCCGAGGAAACGAAAAAGCATGCCGCGAAAGCCAAAAAGCTGCATGAAAAACCCAAGGTGATCAATCCTGATCTCCTGGATCCGCGACGATTCAAACCCCTCAAGTCGTCGACACAGAAACGCCGCTACGACTGCTGCCGTGGTTGCTGCAACGACAAGGCGATGAATGCCCTTGCGAAAGTCGCGTACGAAGCGGATGAGTTTGGGTGCTGCTTGGAGCCTTCGACACGTGTTCGGGAGGCCGCAGTCGCGGGACTTTCTCTGTGCCAATGCACGCCCTCTGTCATGGAGTACGGTGTACCGACCATTCCATTAGTTCCAGGCACTGGTACCGGCAAAGAGGAAGTTGACGAGGCGAAACCGAAAGAGGAGACGAGTCCGCCCCCAGCGACGGAAGGCAGCAGCGCTCAACTGGCTCAGCCAATTCACCAAGTCTCGTTGGCAACACCGACTGCGGCTCCGACGAATGGACAACCCAAGTCGATCAAGGCACTCGGCGGTTACTGCATCATGGGCCTGAATACCCGCCAATTTTTGGCGGCCAAGCCCGAGTTCTGGTCTGTGTTTGAAGAACGGACCTACTACTTTGCCAGTGCCGAGTCCAAGACGGAATTCGATCGAAATCCCATCGCTTATGTCCCGGCCTACGGGGGACTTGATCCGGTGGAGTTCCTCGAATCTGGAACCAAAGTCGAAGGCCAATTTCTGCGAGAATACGAAGGCCGCTTCTACCTGTTTACCACCAAAGAAAACTGGGAGAAATTCAAAGCCACACCGGCTCGTTTCAAAGTTTCCCAGTGATCGCGACGTTCGAGTGAAAGCCACGGATTGGCTTCCGGCAACGACATTTCAGGGAGGAATTTTCATGCGGATCAGGTTGTGGAAATGCTGCACATGGAGCATGCCGCTGTCACTGTTGGCCGCAATAGTGACAGCAGGAGAGCCGGGCTTCGCCGTTGTCCGCCCCCCGCAACCCAAGGTCAAAGCCGTTGCGCGGGAAGTCACGCAGGAAGATTGGTTTGACACGCGGACGACTCCCACCAGCCAAGAAGTGGCGAAAGAGTCGCCGTCCCGTTTGCTCGTCCCGCCACAAACGCCAGGGTGTTGTGACATTCTGTATCCTGGTTCCGAATCGAACCCTAACTCACCGCCGAATGCCGCGCCGTCAGATCAGTCGTTCGGAAGTCTCTCGGCCGGACAGGGCCTACTGACAGCACAATCCGACGTGGCCGCATCGTTGATGCCCGGCGGTTATCTGGACCCCGCCGCGCCGGTCACAACGTTTCGCCTACGATACGACATCGCGATCGACAACAGATTTCCCGACCGCGGCGAGTACTTCTATGCCAAGTGCGGTTGCTTCAATCAGTCGAATGCACATGGACCGAACGGGGGAAATACCAGCGTGGACTCTCAGGAGATTCGTCCTTACTTCGAATATGCACTGAATCCGCGATTCTCGGTATTCACCGAGTTGCCGGTGCGCTTCGTCAATTTCCATTCGCTGCCGGATACGGGCGGCCTAGGTCGCGAAGGAGGCTTCGCGGATATGAACGTCGGCTTCAAGTATGCATTGATCGCCGAAGCGGACGAGTATCTGACGTTTCAGTCTCGAACGTACATTCCCACCGGCGATTCTTCCCGCGGCTTGGGAACTCATCATGTGAGCGTGGAACCGTCACTTCTGTATTACAAACGCCTCTCGAATACTTGGCTGCTCCAAGGGCAGGTTTCTTCCTTTAATCCGATCAGTGTTTCGAGCTTTGCCAGCAACGTGATCGAATACGGAGCCGGCCTCGGATACTTGTTGCGCCAGGGTGAGTCGCTTTCGGTGATGCCCACTCTGGAAGCAGTCGGCTGGACGTTTCTGGGCGGCCAGAAGTTCAGTCCGGTGGCCAATGGGGGAAACCCAAGTTCCGCCTCGGGCGACACGATCGTGAACATCAAGCCGGGCGTGCGAATCGGTCTGGGCGAAACCGATGGCCCAATGATGTTTCAGCGGCACACCATCTACGCGGGATTTGGCCTGCCGATCACCGGCAGCCGATTCTATAGCAACTTGTTCCGAGTCGAATATCGGGTGTTGTTCTAACTTTGACCCCACCGTGCTTGCCTCGGTGGATTTCGGGCCTCTGCACTACGGCGATTGAGATTTCGAGTGAAAGACTCGTAGTGCAAAAGCCCGATTCCACCGAGGCAAGCTCGGAGGGGTCAGGATGACTTTGCTTGTTTCAGGTCTTATGAAAGTTTTCGAGATCGAGTCACGGACGGACTCATACACCGACTTTTCAGGGAGGATTGTTCATGCGGATCAGTTTTTGGAAATGTTGTGTGTGGGGTCTGCCGCTGTCTCTGATGGCGACAGCGCTGATTGGTGGCGAGCCCGCAAAGACGACCAACGCCCGCTCAGCCAATCGCACCGTCAGCCGGATTCCGGCAAAGAGTTCCGATGAAGACCTGTTCGACGCCCGTTTGATCAGCCGCAGCCAAGAGTCGGCGGCAGAACTAATCGCCCCACCTCCGGCACTTGCTGGAACGCCGAAATGCTGTGACTTCGGCCAGATGCCATTCGATTCGTCGGTGCCTTCGAGTCCAAATGTGCCATCGCCGAATCCCGCGACGATGCCACCGGATTCATCAATGCCCAGTCAGCAGTTTGGAAGCCTTGCGGCGGGCCAGGGGATCTTAACTGCTCAAGCTGATACGCCGGCGTTTCTCGGTGACTTCTTTTCGGGCGGTTCTGTCGTACCGATTTGCGGACTTAATGGAGAAACCATCGTTCCGGCCGGGACAACCATTCAGAACGCAGGGGGAAACGTCGGCACCATGAAGCTGGCCGAAAACACCAGCCCACTTCCACGGGATCGCTTCTTTATCAGCTACAACTATTTCAATAACGTTCCGATCGTTCCGGGAACGGCGGAGGTCCAGCGCATGACCCCCGGCGTTGAAAAAACGTTCTTTGATGGTCGAACCTCGGTTGAAGTCCGCGTGCCGATGGCTTGGACGTTGAATTCCAACGTCAACATCCTCGGCAATACGGCGAACAGCACAGAGCACTTCGAGCTCGGCAACGTGACGACGTTTTTCAAGGCGCTGCTCTATCAATCGAACGAACTCGCCGTGTCCGCTGGTCTGGGTGTCTCTGCTCCGACAGCAGATAACAACAAATATACGGATGGGTCGACGACGTTGATCACTTTCAGAAATCAGTCCGTGCATCTTTTGCCGTTTGTGGGAGCGGTCTACACGCCGAACGATCGCTGGTATTGCCAGAGTTTGTTGCAACTGGACATCGACACGAATGGCAATCGGGTGATCGCCAACGGCGGAAGCATCGGACGCTTCCATGACCCGAACTACTTGTTTGCCAGTGCCAGCACCGGCTACTGGATTTTGAAGAATTCTGACCAAACAGCCTGGGTGAATGGGCTGGCTCAATTCGTGGAAATTCATACCAATTGGTCAGTCACTCCAACTGATGTCGTCAAGGGAAATGGCGTGTGCATCGGCAACGCGACCAACATCCAGTCGGTCAACGCGGTAATCGGCCTGAACGCGCTGATCGATCAAAACAAGACGCTAACCCTGGGCTACGTCACGCCGCTCGGCCGATCCGCCGACCGCGGTTTCGATGGCGAATTCCGCTTGCTGTTCAACTGGTACTATGGAACTCAGCCCAACCGCCAGCAACGCGTCCAGTTCTAAGGCGAATTGCACACGAACGGGCCGGGGTCAGGTCTTCAGATTTCATTTTTGGCGATCCCATCAAGGACTGACGGATGTCGGACAAGCTGGAATACCCGCATGATTTTGCCGATCTCATTTATCGGGACGATCTGAAGAAGACAGAGAACCTGCGTGACTTCGTAAGCGAGGTGATCCCCGACATCGCGCGCGGTCTGGTGTTCGAGCGTGCGGAATTGTTGGACCGCGAGTTTCTGCTGGAAGATTGGCGGCGGCGTGAATCGGACTTGCTGTTTCGGATTCCCTATCGCGACGGCCAGACCGAATTGGTGACGTTGATTTGCATCCTGATCGAACATCAAAGTCAGCCCGACGCGCGGATGCCGCTACGGTTGTTGATCTACGCGGTCATGTATTGGGAGCGGGAATGGAAAGCGTGGGAAGCGCTCCCGGTGCCTCGCCCCGATTTCAAACTGACTCCGATCATT
>JAYVSP010000718.1:0-7175 GCA_043775215.1 Planctomyces sp.
CGAACCTTTATGAACGAAGTGACGTATAACGCCGCCGGTAATGAGGTCCGCATGGTCAAGCACGCGGCGAAAGATGATTCGGATGTGGTAGTGCTGGCGGAGTAGCGAGTCAGCGAGAATCAGAAAGGCGGGCGGATGGGCGCATTCGCCGCCTCATGTTTGGTTCCCTCGCCCCGGTACTCCGGGGAGAGGGTTAGGGAGAGGGGCCGTGGGGTCTGCCGGTTTACGAAGAGGATCATTCCGTTGGCGTTTTCTGAACGATCGATTGCGGAGAAAAGCCGTGTTCGCGGACTGGTAGACTCTCATGCCCCCCTCTCCCTAACCCTCTCCCCGGAGTACCGGGGAGAGGGGACCGGACAAAACGCGGCGAGTAGCGCTCTCTGGCCCTGACTTCTGACTGATCTCTGACCTCTGACCTCCGACTCCCCACCACCATGAGCGAACGCCAACAAACTCCGATGCGGTCGATCAATCGTCTGAGGCGATTTCGTTGGCGGCACTGGTTGCGCTGGCTGAATGAGCGGTTATTGCTCGTGCTGATGCCGGTAGTCGTGTTAGGAACTGCCGTGTTGTTGTGGCATCTGTTTCGCCAGGTCAACAGCATGTATCAGGAGCTGGCGATTCAAGGGACGCGCCTGCAAGCGCAAACCATTGAAGAATTTCGGCAGGCATATACCAGTGAGGTCGTTGAGCGGCTGCGTGGAATGGGGATTGAGGCCTCTCACGATTACATCGACAAGCCACGCACTATTCCCTTGCCTGCGACGTTGACGATCGAACTTGGAAAGCGGCTGGGAAAGGACCGTCCGGGCGCGGACGTGCGGCTGTATAGCGAGTTTCCATTTCCCAATCGTCGTGGGCGCATCCTGGATGATTTCGAGAAGGAAGCGATCACGCGTCTGAAGCTCTCTCCGGAGTCCGCGTTTACGCGATTTGAGAACTACCAAGGCCGGCCGTCATTGCGACTCGCCGTGGCCGATCGCATGAAGAAACAGTGCGTCGAGTGCCACAACTCGCATCCGGAAAGTCCCAAGACCGATTGGCAGATCGGCGATGTGCGCGGTGTTTTGGAGGTGGTCCGGCCGCTTGACCGGCAGGTGGCGGCAACCCATGCGGCATTGTTGTGGGCCATGGACGGCACGATCTTCATTTACGCCCTGAGCTTGCTGGGGCTGGCCTTTGTGGTGCGCAGGTTGCATCGCACATCGGGACAACTGCGGCAGACAGAGGCACGCACGCGGTCGATCGTCAATCACGCGGCGGACGGCATCATCAGTTTTGACGAGCATCTGCGGATCGAGTCGTTCAATACAGCGGCCGAGCAAATGTTCGGAGTCGCCGCCAATTCGGCTCTGGGTCAGCACCTGCTGAAATTGATCGACGATGCCGACAGACGCTTGCGCGAATGGGTCAATCAAAAGTCGCGGCGGTTGGATGACAGTGACTCCGGGATCAAGACTGCCACCGAGGTCACACACCGCTCGCGGGCGTTTGTCGGCGAGGTCGAAGGTCGGCGCAAAGATGGAACGCGATTCCCCGTGCTGCTGTCCGTCGGGGTGTTGCGCTGGGGCGAGCAAACGCAGTTCACGTTGATCGTCCGCGATCTCACCGAACAGAAGCAGACGGCCGCCGCGCTGGATCACGAACGTGCGGTCATTCACGAACTGATGCAAAATCTGACCGAAGCAGTCTTCGTCTACTTCAAGGATGACCAGAGCCGGTTTCTGCGGGTCAACGCGGCGTTGGCGCGGAAGCTGGGAGTCAAAGAGCCGCAAGATGCGATTGGCAAAACAGATTACGACTTCTTCCCCGAAGAATATGCCCGCAAATGTTTTCACGAGGAACTGGAAATCATTCGCACCGAACGGCCGGTGCTCAGCCTGGAGGAGCGGGCAATCTGGCCCGACGGTTCAGTCACTTGGGTCTCGACGACCAAGATGCCACTCCGCAATCTGCAAGGAAAGGTGATGGGGACGTTGGGTATCTCGCGCGACATGACCGAGATGGTCCGCTCGCGCGAGGAATTGCAACGGGCGAAGGAATCGGCCGAATCGGCCAACCGCGCGAAGAGCGAATTTCTGGCCAACATGTCGCACGAAATCCGCACGCCCATGAACGGCATCTTGGGCATGACCGACTTGGCGCTCGACACCGACCTCTCACCGGAACAACACGATTACTTGCAAATGGTCAAATCGTCGGGCGAACAACTGCTGCACATCATTAACGACATTCTCGACTTCTCGAAGATCGAAGCGGGCAAGCTGGAACTCGACCCGCAAGACTTTTTGTTACGCGACTCATTGGGCGAGATGCTCCGCACTCTGGCGCAGCGCGCGGACTGCAAGGGATTGGAACTCGCGGCGCGGATTGCTCCGAACGTCCCCGACTCCCTGATCGGCGATGCCAACCGTTTGCGGCAAATCGTCGTCAACCTCGTCGGCAACGCGATCAAGTTCACCGATCGCGGCGAGATCGTGCTGGAGGTCCAACCCGCTCTTGAGGGGTCGTGCGTTCAAAATTCAAAATTGGCGACCACGGACTTGGGACGAGACGAAACGCTCTCTCCGCCAATTTTGAATTTTGAACGCACAACCCTTCACCCGCCGCGCGATTTGCCGCTGGATGGCGATGTCGACTTACACTTCACCATCCGAGATACGGGCATCGGCATCGCCTCCGACAAACTCGAACGCATCTTCAACGAGTTCGAGCAAGCCGACGGCTCAACCACGCGCCGCTTCGGAGGGACGGGACTCGGACTGGCGATCTCGCGGCGGTTGATCCATCTGATGCATGGTCAGATTTGGGTCGAGAGCGTTCCGGAAATCGGCAGCACGTTTCACTTCACGGCTCGCTTCGGAGTGCAGGCTCGTCCGGCCGACAATCAAGTTCGCCAGTCACCGGTCGATCTCGAAAACCTGCGTGTCTTGGTCGTGGATGACAACTTAACGAACCGCCGCATCCTCGAAGAGATTCTGACCAACTGGCGTATGTGCCCGACGGTAGTGGACACCGCTGCCGCCGCACTTCGCGAGCTGACCGAATCCGTCGCCTCCGGTGAGCCGTATCCGCTCGTATTGCTGGACGGTCACATGCCCGAAACCGATGGCTTCATGCTGGCCGAACAAATCCGCGAACGCCCGGAACTGCTCAGTTCGACGCTGATGATGCTCACCTCCGGCAGCCGGTTGGGCGACATCGCTCGCTGCCGGGAACTGGGGATTGCTGCCTACCTGATGAAGCCGATCACGCAATCAGACCTGTTCGACAAGATCGTGCAGCTTCTCTCCCGCGACAATGTGCCGTCGCACGCCGAAAGTGCTCCACCCATGCAGCCGATGGCCGAAAGTCGCGTCGCCGACGTCGTACCAATGCGCGTGTTGTTGGCCGAAGACAACGTGGTGAATCAGCGTTTGGCCATTCGTCTGCTCGAAAAGCGAGGTCATCACATCACCGTTGCCGCCGACGGCCGGGAGGCTTTGCGCGAGCTCGAACGCGGCACCTTCGACGCCATTTTGATGGACTTGCAGATGCCCCACATGAGCGGCTTCGAAGCGACCGCCGAAATTCGCCGCTCCGAACAAATCTCTGGCGGCCACATCCCAATCATCGCCATGACCGCTCATGCCATGAAGGGCGATCGCGAACAATGCCTCGCCGCCGGCATGGATGAATACGTCGCCAAGCCAGTGCAGGCCAGTGAACTTTTCCAAACCCTGGAGGCATTCGCGCCCAAGTGTCGCCCGCTCACGCCGAGAGAGGATGTCTGTAATCCGCTCGCGCCGAGAGCCACCGAGCCTGCCGCGTTCGTACCGCACGAACTTGTCGACTGGAAAGCCGCCTTGAAGAGCACTGGCGGCGACCGAGAATTGCTCCGGGAATTGATCGACCTCTTTCTCAAGGCGCTGCCTCAATGGCAAAGCGAATTGCGGCGTGCATTCGATCAATCGGACTCTGCGCTTTTGCAACGCACGGCACACATCTTGAAGGGCTCGCTGTCGCAACTTGGAGCAACCTCCACCTGCGAGATCGCCCAGCGACTGGAAACGTGTGGCAAAGAAAACCAACTCGCGACGGCCGGCAACGATCTCGGCAAACTCGAGGCGCAGCTCGAACAACTCGGCCCGGCGCTCGCTCAGTAGTGCAAGCTTCCAGCTTGCAACTCTTCCGACTTAGACTTCACGGTTTCAGCCACAACATCACGAAAGTTGCAAGCTGGCAGCTTGCACTACGAGGAACCGCCGTGGATCAAAACTCGCCGACACTGGAAAGCTCGCCCTGCTTGCAAGCCGAACGGCTGAGCTTCACTGGAACGCTCGCGTCGATGACACACAAGCAGGCGATGGAGCTGGCAGAGAAGCACGGCGGTTCGGCCACGCACAGCGTCAGCAAGCAAACGACAATGTTGGTCGTCGGCGAAGAAGGCTGGCCGCTGGAAGAGGACGGCCGACCATCGGTCAAGTTGCAGCAAGTGACCGAATGGCGGCAGCAAGGACTCGATATCAAGCTGCTGCAAGAATCCGAATGGCTGCACCTGCTGGGCTTGGAAGAGCGTCGCCGCGACGTGCATCGCTTGCTGACCCCCGCGATGTTGAGCCAGTCGTTGCAGGTTTCCGTCGGATTGGTTCGTCACTGGGAGCGGATCGGCTTGATCCGGCCAGTGAAGAAAGTCTTCCGGCTGCCGTACTTCGATTTTCAAGAAGTTGCCTGCGTCCGCCGCTTGTCCGAACTGCTGCAAGCGGGCGTCCCACAATCAGAACTCGAATCCAGTTTGAGCAAGCTGCAAGCCATGCTCCCCGGCGCGGAACGGTCGCTCGCGCAACTGACGCTGCTCGCGCGAGACCATCACATCGTCATTCGCGACGACGCGGGATTGCTGGAACCGACGACTCGGCAACGGCTGTTTGACTTCGACGACGGGAATGAGAGAACTGAAAAGACCGAAACGACTGAATGGACCGAAAAGCCGGATGTTTCATTGACGTCCCTTCGGTCCCGTTCGTCCTCTGTGACCGCGTCCGATGTCTCTGCGACCGGCACCGATTGGCTCGAACGAGGCAGTCACCTCTTGGAAGAGAACCGGATCACCGACGCCATCGAAGCTTTCCGGCTTGCCCTTTTGGAGCAGCCGGCCAATCCCGAAACTCACTTTCATCTGGCCGAGGCGTTGTACCGCGCCGGCAACTTGCCGGCCGCATTTGAACGATTTCACGTTGCCATCGAACTGGACCAGAACTATCTCGAAGCTTGGACGCAACTCGGTTGCGTCGCCGCCGAGTTGGATCAGACACAGTCCGCCCTCGAGGCATTCGACATCGCCCTGAACTCGCACGCCGACTACCCCGACGCGCACTTCCACAAAGCCGAGCTGCTGCATCGCCTCAATCGCGATACCGAGGCTCGACCGCATTGGCAGACCTACCTCGAACACGATCAACGCGGGCCGTGGGCCGATGTAGCGCGGCAACGGTTGAACGACGCGACCAGCTACGGCAACTCAACGTAGCTGAACTCGCCAGAGTTCGGGATCTTTGCCTACGACGCCCGAGGTCTGGCGACTTCAGCTACGAAGATGAGCACTTCAATGGGAGATCACGGTGACAATTAATAAAGAAGAGCCCCCAATTCTGTCGCCTGGCCAACTTCCTGCCTGGCAAATCGCCGAGCTTCCCGAACCATTACCATTTTCGACACGCAATGTGTTTCGAGTGATCGGGCCAGGAGCGATTTTGCTGGCGGCGTCGATTGGCGGCGGAGAATGGCTGGTCGGGCCGGCGACGGTCATCAAGTACGGAGCGGGAGTATTGTGGATCGCCACGACCGCCATCATCTTGCAAGCGATCTTCAACCTGGAGGCCATTCGCTACACGCTCTACACGGGCGAGCCGGCGATCAGCGGCATCATGCGGCTCCGGCCGGGATGTCGGTTTTGGGGCGGAGCGTATGTGTTGCTGACTGCGTTTCAACTGGGAGTTCCCGCGCTCGCACCCATGTGTGCGACGACGATCTTTTCGGCGTTCTCAGGTCGCATGCCGGGTGAGGTCGATGCCGTCACAGGGTTGAGCCCCGATGCGCAGATGCTGATGTGGGTGACTTACGGAGTCATTTTGCTGACGCTGCTGATTCTGATGTTCGGCGGCACCATCGAGCGGATGCTGGAATGGGCGTCGTGGGGCATGATCGCTTACATCTTCGTGTTCTTGATCGGCGTCAACGTGTGGTTCGTGCCGCTGGAAACTTGGCTCGGCACGCTGGCCGGCTTCTTCAGTTTGGGGACGTGGCCCAGCGATTTCGATCCGACTTTGATGGCGGCATTCGCGGCGACGGCCGGATCAGGGGGGATCGGCAATCTCGCGATTTCGAATTGGGTGCGCGACAAGGGCTTTGGCATGGGCTCGGTGGTGGGCGCGATTCCCAGCGCGGTCGGAGCGAAAGAGATTCGGCTGTCGCACGTCGGCAAGGTGTTCGCGGTCACGGCGGACAGCCTGCGACGCTGGCGCATGTGGTGGCGTTATGTTGTGCTGGATCAAATCTGGCTGTGGGCGCTGGGCTGCTTCTTGGGGATGTTTCTCAACGTCAACTTGGCACGAGCGATCATTCCACCCGGAACGAATCTCGAAAAAGTCGGCGCGGGGGCGTTTCAGGCTCAGTACCTCGCCGAGCATTACTGGTCGGGACTGTGGATGCTCGGTCTGCTCAATGGATTTTGGATTCTGTTTTCCACTCAGCTTGGCAACACCGACGTCTTGGTCCGCACGATCACCGACACGCTCTGGACCGCCAGCAGCCGAGTCCGTTCCTGGCGCGACGGGCAAATCGCTCGCGTCTATTATGGCCTGCTGTTTCTCTTCACCGCCTGGGGCTTAGTCGCCGTGCATCTCGGCACCGCCATGCAACTCTTTACCTACTTGGGGACAATGGCCGGAGTGGTGATGTCGATCGCCAGCATTCAGCTCTACTTGGTCAACACGCGGCTGTTGCCGCCGGAATTGCAACCCAGTTGGTGGCGGCGTCTGGCTCTGCTGACGTGCTCTGCGTGCTACGCGACGATGTCGGCGGTCGCAATTTGGGCCATGGTAAAAAAGCTACTGACGTAGAAGAGCCGTGCGTTCAGACTCCCGACAATGACGAATTCCAGGTACGGTCGTAGCTCAAGGGGTCGGGAGTCTTTA
>JAYVSP010000719.1:0-4268 GCA_043775215.1 Planctomyces sp.
CGCGTCAGTTTGGAGAACGTTCCAAGTTACCGGTTCGCGAAGGACGTAACGGTCGATGTGGACGGGCTGGGTCTCGTGACGGGCGACATCGCGTGGGGAGGGAACTGGTTCTTTCTGGTTGATGCCGCGAGGAATTCGTTTCTCATGTCTCAACACGAAGAGAAGCCCCCTCACACTAACCCTCTCCCCGGATCGCCGGGGAGAGGGGACAAGGCAGAAGACACTCACAATCCAATCGCGTTTGGTCTCGCCGATGTCGAGCGACTCACCAGCATCGCGTGGCGGGTTCGGCAGGCACTCGAACGGAACAGCATCACGGGGGCGGACGGCGGCGTGATCGATCACATCGAGCTGTTCGGGCCGCCCGGCGACGAGGCCAATCACAGTCGCAACTTTGTGCTCTGTCCCGGTCGCGCCTATGATCGCTCGCCCTGCGGAACGGGGACATCGGCCAAGCTGGCCTGTCTTCACACGGACGGCAAACTGCAGCCGGGCGAGGTCTGGCGGCAGGAGAGTATTCTCGGCAGCGTGTTTGAAGGTTCGGTGCGTCTCGACGGCGACAAACTCATTCCGCGAGTCACCGGCACCGCGTATGTCACTGCCGAAGCGACGCTGCTGCTAGACCCGGCCGATCCGTTTCAGATGGGGATTCGAGTGTCGTCCGTGGCGCGCGGAGCAACGAACGTTTAGCCCCAACGCCAACGGCGTGGGCGCGAACGGCGTGGGCGCGAACGGGGGGAAACGTGGATCGGCACGCACGCCGTTGGCGTTGCGGCTAAACGTCTTGGTCGGACGGGAGAAAGAACATTGCCTCAGCGTGTGATCGTCATCGGCGGCGGAGTCATTGGGACGGCGTGCGCCTATTACCTCAACAAGGCCGGCTGGCAGGTGACGATCGTGGACAAGGGTCGGTTCGCGGGCGGGGCGTCTCACGCGAACTGCGGGTTCGTCTGCCCGAGTCACGTGCTGCCGCTGGCCGGTCCCGGCGTGATGGGCAAGACCTTGAAGGCGATGCTCAGCCCGAACTCGCCGTTTTCGATCAAGCCCCGGTTCGACCCGGCCTTGTGGAGCTGGCTGCTTCAGTTCGCGCGCCGTTGCAACGAGCAGGACATGCTGGCGGCAGGCCGCACGATTCAGCAGTTGCTCAACACCTCGCGCCGCCTGTACGACGAACTGTTCGCCACCGAGCCGCTCGACGCCGAGTGGCAGACGCGCGGGCTGCTGTTCCCGTTTCTGACGAAGGCCGCGATGGAGCACTACGCGCACACGGATGACTTGCTCGGGCAAAAATTCGGGATGCGCGCCGTGCGCTACGACGGCGATGACGTGGCGAAATTGGAACCAGCGCTGAAGCTCGGTCTGGCGGGCGGTTGGCACTACGAAGGCGATGCGCACCTGAGACCCGACAAGTTGATGTCGTCGTGGCGCAGGCTGCTCGAATCGCGCGGCGTCACGGTCCTGGAGCAGTGCGAGTTGCTCGGGTTCGCGCCGGGCGAATCGTCTCGCGCGGCGGCGGCCCTCACGTCCAAGGGCGAGTTGCCCGCCGAGGCCTTCGTCGTGGCGACCGGTGCGTGGACGCCGCTGCTCAATCGGGCACTTGGCTGCAAGGTGCCGATTCAGCCGGGCAAGGGCTATTCGATCACGATGCCTCGCCCGGCGAAGTGCCCGACGATCCCGTTGATTTTCGAGGAACATCGTGTCGCCGTGACGCCGATGCAGTCGGGTTATCGACTCGGTTCGATCATGGAGTTCGCCGGGTACGACCAGACGATCAACCCGCGCCGGATCGAGCTGCTGCGCAGCGGCGCGAGCCATTACCTGCTCGAACCAACCGCCGAACCGATCGTCGAACAGTGGTACGGCTGGCGACCGATGACACCCGACAGCCTGCCCATCATTCGCCGCAGCCCAGCCCGCAGTAACGTCGTGATCGCCGCCGGCCACAACATGCTCGGCCTGTCGATGGCCCCCGCCACCGGGAAACAAGTCGCCGAGATGCTTGGCTCAAGTTGAGGCGGCGGCTTCTAAGGTCGGTTCAAGTTTCATGGCAACTGGCCTCGCCGATCATGACATCGCAAGCATCGGAGTCACGAACATCAGCATCCTGCGGATGCTCCGTAGGGAACCTCATTTCCCTTGACCAAGAAACGTGCGGATCGATTCGTAGATGCCGTCCTTGTTCTTGATCTCTGAGAGGACGAGGTTCTCGAACTGCGGCGCAATCTTGCGGAGTTCCTTCAGGTAGTCGCCCGAACCGTACGGGCTTTCGACCTGGCCGTAGCAGAACAGATTGCAGATCGGCAGGAAGTCGTCGCGCAGCACCTTCTGGCAAGTCGTGTTGTCTTCACCCCAGTTGTCTCCGTCCGAGAACTGGAAGATGTAGATGTTCCAATCGGCGGGGGGGAAGTCTCGATCGATGACCTCCTTCGTTTTCACATAGGCCGATGAGATGCGAGTGCCGCCACTTTCGCGGACTCGGTAGAACGTGTCCTCATCGACCTCGTGAGCGACCGCGTCGTGGACGACGTAGCGGCGCTGAATGCCGTCGTACTGGCTCTTCAACCACGTGTCGATCCAGAACGATTCGGTCCGGACGATTTCCTTCTGATCGTCGGTCATCGAGCCGGAGACATCCATGATGTAGATCACCGCCGCGTTGGCCTGAGGCAGCGGCGTGTCGGTCCACGAGCGGAACCGTTCGTCCTCGCGAGTCGGCACCACGACGGGCCGATGCGGGTCGTAGGTGTTGGACGAGATCAGCCGTCGCAGCGCCCGCTTGTAGGTTCGTTTGAAGTGACGGAGCGAATCGGGACCGGTCTGACGAATGCTGTTGTACTTCGTCTTCACGGCCCGGATTGTGTTCTGCCCCTTCGGCTGGATGGCGGGCAGCTTCAACTCTTCACCCAACATTTGAGCCAACTCTTCAATCGTCAGTTCCGTCTCGCGGATGTGCGAGCCGGGTTGATCGCCCGCCTGTCCTTGACCGTCCTGATCGCCCTGCCCCTTCCCGATCGGCTGGCCCTGATCGCCCTCGCCCTGGCCGACGCCGCCCGAGCCTTTGTCGCCGTGACGGAAGCGGGGAATGTCGATGCTCGGCACGGGGATCGAGACGGTCTCGCGCCCCTTCCGCCCCAGCACCTCGCCATGCGTGATGTACTTCTTGAGATTCCCCCGGACCTTCCCCCGGACGATCTCCTTGAATCGCTGATTGTCACGGTCGATGGAACGGGTCATGAAAAAGCCTCAGCAGTTTTCAAGCTAATTTAGTAATCGGAAAACTCGGCGTTCGCTTCGATTACTCGTCCATTTGAATCCGCCTTGATCCAGCAACAACCGCACCCCGATGCGTGATCAATCTTTGCGCACCAAGAATACTCAACCACACCGATTTCTTCGGTCCTATTGGCCAGGCTCATTGAGAGATCGCTCGGAAGTTGGCGTCATTCTTCACCGGATTTGGCCGCTTCAAAACACGCTTTCACGTCGATCTCAAAGCCTGGCAGCAGGCGGGATGTCGCCAGTGTCCCCGGTTTGAACTCACCATGTACCGCGTACTTGGTTCCGTCGAGAATCAGCACGGTGATCGCTTCAGTCTCGGGATCGACAATCCAGTACTCCGGGATGCCGGATGCGGCGTACTCGTTCCGCTTTTCGTGATAGTCGCGGTCTTGATCGCGCGAGTCCGGGCTGACGACTTCCATCACGAGATCGGCTCCGTCGGCTGGCAAAGAGCGATCAGTCGTCGATATCCGATGGCATCGAATGTAGGCCACATCCGGCTCACGACAGTTACCCGACTTCATACGGACACGAAACGGTGCGAAGTAAACTTCGCGAGGTCGTCGAGGCCCCACGAATGCGTTGAGTTGCTCATACAGAAACGCCACCAAATCCTGATGCGAGAACGTCGGCATTGGCAGAAACTCCAACACGCCATCGACAAACTCAACCAACCCATCGAACTCACGGCGCAGGTAGTCACTATCCGTCCACTCTCCCTGGCGAGGGAACATGGAGACCAGCTCCCACGTCCAGTCGCCTTTGCGAGACTGCGGTGGTGGTACGAACTCAGTCGATGCCGTCACGGCTGAAATCTCCTGTTGTGATGCAACGGTCACTACTCGCGCTTCGCATCGCCACGAGCGAAGATGCTGGCGACGTACTGCAACACGTCGGTGGCGGATTCGTCGTTGTAGCCGAAGGTTTTGATGAGCCGGCCTTTGACGATGTCGATCTTTTCCTGAGTGTCCTTGTCCACGACGTTCGAG
>JAYVSP010000720.1:0-3991 GCA_043775215.1 Planctomyces sp.
GGCCTCATTTTGTGCCGCGTGAAGAATAAAAGCGTCGTGAGTTACTCGGTAGCCACAAGGCATAACTCCACCGACATGGGGGCGGTGGGGAAATCTCCATCTAGATCGCGTCATCTGGCTTTTTGAAAAACTGCGACAAATCCAGTCCCCCTTTTTGTTCGGCCTGAACCAGCTTGATGGCTTGCTCGATCCGTTGCAGACGCTGTTCGAGTTGTGGATGAATCGCAGGCTGATCGGCCTTCGGTTTGAAACGCGGCACGGATGGGTAACCGAGCTGCCTCTGTAAGGCCGCGAACATGTACAGCGGCTCTTTCTTGTGGTGCGCTTTGGCGATCCGACCCTCGCGCAGCCCGAACAGCAGTGGGTAGGGGACGTTGAAGCTGGCATCGCGCATGGTTCGGCGGCGGTCTTCGACGAAGAACTCCGAGCGGACGTAAAGCAGGTCCGCGAAGTCGGCTGTCCCCAGTTCGCGGCGCAACAACATGAACCAATCTTGCCACGTGGCGTCATACATCGGATCACCCGCGATCGCGATCAGCCCCTCGTTGTATCCCAGCCGGTTTCGCGCCAGACATTCGAACTGATAGACGAAGAGTCCCTGCGGAGTCGGATTGCTGGCGCGGTATTCGGCCTCTCTTTGCAGGATGTCCAACGCCATGAAGTGATCGAACCGAGACTTCGCGTCTTGCTCCGCCTGCTTGATGATGAAGGCTTGAAATGGCGCGAAGTAGTGCTCCAGCCGAGACATTGCCTCGCTCATGCGGCCGGTGAGGATGATCTCGCTGCGCAAGAAGTCGATGGCCATCGGCAGCTTGGTCGTACTGAGAATCTCTTCTTGCGCGGTGAGCAAGACTTCTTGAGACGGGATGTTTTCTCGCAGTCGTTCTGCGAAGACGCGGAAGAAATGCGCTTGCTCGATGTATTCCTCGCGGTCAAGCAGCGGTGTCGGCATGGATCTGACTCGAAAAAGAAAAACGCCGGAATGAGGGTGGCATCATTGAGCCAATCTACAGCGTGCGCAGGCCAACGGCGAGCAACTGCGGATTGATGAATAACGATTGCTGATTGACGATTGCCGATTGTTGAAGGAAAAAACCGATCAGCCTCAGACCACTTCAACAATCGAAAATCCTTGTTCATCAATCGGCATTCAGTCTGGTTCTTAGGACCGGCGCATCAATAACTGTCGTAGCCGAAGTCGCCAGACTTCGGATCTGAACTCTGGCGAGTGCAGCCACATCTGACAGTTATTTCTGCGCTGGTCCTTAGCGGGGGGGGATCAGCCCTTCCGGCTTATCGAGCCACAAGTAATGTCCGTGGTCGGCCGTAACGATCAGCACGGTCTCTTGCCAATTGCTGTAATGCTCGACCCAATCGGTAATTATTTGGAAGGCTTTGTCGCCGCTGTTTATCGCGCCGATGGAGTTGTCGAGGTTGTTGTCGTGATTGGCCCAATCGACATCCCCGGCTTCGACCATCAGCCAGAAACCTTTTCGGTTTTGACTGAGCACAGTCAAGGCGGCGGCGGTCATGTCGGCCAATGACGGGTTCTCCGAGAGATCAGCCGCCGAATACGACTCGGCTTTGCCGGTGCGGCCGGGAGCGGGTTGGAAGTCTCCGTCGGCGGTGGCGAACGGGAGATGCCCATTGGCCGAAGCAACGCCATAAAACCCAAACAGCCGTTTGCCGGATGTGGCGGCATTCTTGGCGGCTGCCGTCAGTCCTTCGCGGCCATTGACTCCGGAGGTCCGTTCGGCGACGACGTATCGGCCACCATTCGTCACATCAATGGTCTTCCGATCAGAATTCGTCAGCCACTGATTCCCAGGGACGAAGTTGGCTCCTTGACCTCTGGACTTCGTGTTCCCAAGCAATGCGTTTAGGGCATCGGCCAGTGCTTGGCCGGTTTTTGTCGCCGTGTCGCCGAAGCCGCCGCCGATAAGCACATCGAGACCGGGCAGCGGTTGCGGGTGCGAGATCGACGGCAGGCCGAGCAGGTCGCGCGTCAAATCTTGATAGTCGTCCCGATCGACATTGTGGGCATACGAGCAAGCAGGGGTCGCATGACTGATTGGCACGCTGGTGACGGTTCCGACCGCGAAGCCGGCGGCCTGCACTTCATGAGCGATCGGCGTCACGGGGGTGCCGGCGTAGTCGACGTTGATGGCGTTGTTGTAGCTCTTCACGCCGGTGGTCATGGCCTCGGCGGTGTTCGCCGAATCGGGATAGGGATGTTCGCCCTTACCCTTGCCGTCGGGGGCGCGGCCGGTGAGGTAGTAGATGTCATCGCTCGGTGCTGCCCAAGGGGTTGGGCCACCCTTCGCGACGTTGTAGCCGCCAAGCTGTTTGCCGCCGGGATTGAGCACCGTCTGTGTGTCCACGTTGTTGTCGGTGCCGTTGTTGTGCGGCGCAACACACATCCAACCGAATTGCGTCGTACCGCCAGCAGTCTCACTCTGAAAATGCGTCCCGGTACCGCGGCCGGACGAGTAGCTGACTCGCTTCTCGTTGTAGATCGCCGCAGCGCGCGTCGTGTGCCAGTCCATGCCGTCAAAGATCATCAAAATAACATGCTTCTTGCCCGCCGCGAACGCCGCACGCTGCAACGCCGCCAGATCGGTCTGGTCGAGGTACTCGGAATGGGGATTCAATGTGTTCGAGGGGACGCGGCCGTAGATCCGTTTGAGTGCTGCTTCGCTGCGGTACGCGCTGTTCTTTCCGGTGTAACTGCCGAGATCAATTCCGGCACCGGCTCCTTTGGTCCCGAATGTGTACACGGGGATCAGCCGATTGCTATGCGTTCCCCATTCCTTGTAGTTCTTCGGATCCACACCCCAGTGTGCGACGGGCGACTGTCCGTCACGGATCGCCGCAGTTTGCAACTCTCGGAGGTGATCGGCGGCGAGCAATGTTGCGGCCGTCACGCCGAGCAGTGAGAGGACTATTCCAAATACACGAAACGTTGCCGGTATCATTTCCAAACGCTTTCCTTAAAACCCGTAGCACAGGCGAAGCCGCGGAAACGTTGGCGAGTCGCTCCGCGACTCGCATTTCGAACGGCAATTGACAGCCATTGTCACATTTTCCGGAGATCGGCGACACATCGGGAATCTCAGTTGCGGAGCAACTGAGCTACAGGCGAGCCGCTTGTGCTACTTTTTGAAACTGGCGGAATCATTCGGCCGAGAGTCCGGTGAAATAGTTGGGCTCGTTGCCCGGCCGCCATTTGATGTTGCAGCCGATGCTGGGACGTTGCCCCTCTTCGATTGCTCGTCCGGCCAGGATCGTGTCGCAAGCGGCTCGCAGATGTGAACCGGTCACCGGCACTCCGTTCGTCGGGCGGCTGTCGTCGAACTGGCCGCGATAAACCAGCCGCTTTGTTCCATCGAACAAGAATAAGTCGGGCGTGCAGGCCGCGCGGTAAGCTTTCGCCACCGCTTGAGATTCGTCGAACAGGTACGGGAACGAGTACTTGGCCGACACGGCTTCGGCCTTCATCTTGTCGGGTGAGTCGTCGGGATGCGCGGCCGTGTCATTCGAGTTGATCGCCACGATTGCAATTCCTTTGGCTTGATACTCGCGTGCAAATTTGGCGAACTCGGACCGAATATGAATTACGAATGGACAATGATTGCAGATGAACGCGACCAGCAAGCCTTTTGGGTTCGGAAAATCCTTCAATGAGACCAGACGGCCATTCACGTTGGGCAGCGAGAAATCCGGTGCCAAAGTTCCAAGTGGCAACATTGTTGAGGCGGTTTTGACCATGACATCGTTCCTTCCAGAAGTGAGTCTCAGCGAGCAAATTCCCTGGTTGTTCGGCAGATCTCGTCAGAAGTTTGCCGACTCCTGATCGTCATCGCAAGCCGCTGGTCGGCACCTGCTGCACCAAGGGTGTGCCCACAAATCCTGGCAGCCCACACTAACCCGAAGCGCCAGCGAGGGCGGGCGCTCGACAAGATGTCATTCTCCGTTTGACGTCTCGTGGAGC
>JAYVSP010000721.1:0-11898 GCA_043775215.1 Planctomyces sp.
GAAAACTATGTAGCCACGTTCGCCAGAACGTGGGTTTTTCGGCCATTTGCCCACGCTCTGGCGAGCGTGGCTACCCAGAGATCAATGCGGGGCCACTTAACCGGCGCTAGCCACCGGTGTCGTGATGGCAATTTCATCAGCGAAAGACCGGCGGCTAGCGCCGTGCCGCTCACTCATAATGCGTTTTCTTCGGCATGGTGCGAAATCGCAACCTATGTTCAAGGTATCCCCCCATCGGAAGAGCCTCGCAACGATTGCGAGGCTCCCGATGAAAGTGTCCCTGAAAGTGTTTTCCGTGCTGCATTCATTCACACAAACTCGAAGTGTTCGCCAGTTCCTGCGCTGTGCATTGGCCAGCGTGCTGATCGTGATATTTGCCGTGCCGTTTCAAGAGCGGAGTTCCTCAGCCTGGGCACAGCCCACCCCTCCTAAAGTCGCGAGCGAATACAACTTGAAATTGGCACGACTCTACGCAACGTCCAAGTTCATCGCTTGGCCCGATGAAGCGAATGGCACCAACACGCCGTTTGTCATCGGCGTCATTGATCCCGATCCGTTTCAGGGCGGCTTGCAAAAACTCACCACCCGAAAAATCAAAGACCGTCCCATTCGCGTTTCGATCCTCAAGTCAGAGGAAGACTATGAGTCCTGCCATCTCTTGTTCATTCCCGCCGAAGCTCGGCCGGAGATCGTGGCCGCGATCTTGAAACGCGCCGCCAATCAGCCCGTTCTCATTTGGCGAGACCAGGCAGATCCCAACGGATCTGCGGGAATCGCCTGCACGTTCTTTCGCGAAGGGGACTCCCTGCTGATCGAAGCAGATCCCGCGGAACTCAAACGGCGGAAACTGGTCCCGGACGGTCAACTGTTGAGTTTAAATCTGGTTCGGATACGGAAATGATCATGACCAAATCGTTCTTCAAATCGAAAGGGACCATCCGCCGCAAGCTGCTGCTGCTGGCGACGATTTCGGTCACGGTCGCGCTGCTGGTGGCCTGCTCTGTCTTTGCGGCCTACGGCGTCATCTCTTTGCAGAATGCCAAGTGGCAACAACTCGAATCCCAAGCGAATCTGTTGGCTCTAAACAGTGCGGCCGCTGTGGAATTTGCCGACACGGCACAGGCCGATCGGCTGTTGGCCGCGCTCCGCTCCGAACCGTCGATCATGTTCGCCGCACTGTTTTCCGCGGACGGCACCTTGATTGGCAGCTATCCGAATCGGCAATGCGCGGAAGTCGCCTTCGCCGATGCCGTGCCTCAGTTGACCGGGCATCGCTTGCTGACGCAGCCGATCACCAGCGGCGGCGAAACGATCGGGACGCTCAAATTTCAAGTCGATTTCACAACTGTGGGCAAGTCGATGCGCCGGTATTCGCTGCTGACCCTGATTGTCGGTTTGGTCTCCTGGACGATTGCGGTGAGCGTGGCTTTTCTCTGGCAGCGTGGCATCGTCGCACCAATTGACCAACTCGCCTCTGTGGCTCGTAAAGTGGCGGACGAAGGAGATTATGGCTTGCGCGTGGAAGGTCACGTCGACGGCGAACTTGGAGACTTGTTCCGCGCTTTCAACGGCATGCTGACGACAATTCAATCGTCGAAACAACAACTTCAAGAGGCGAATGATCGGCTCGAACAACGGGTCTTGGAGCGTACGGCCGAACTGGAGCGAGCTCGTGACGCCGCTGAAGCCGCCAGCCGCGCCAAAAGTGATTTCCTGGCCAACATGAGTCACGAAATCCGCACGCCTCTGAACGCCATCATGGGATATGCCGACTTGCTGCGGCGCGGTTGGATCGATTCGCCGGAAGAACGAGACGAGATGCTTTCGACCGTGCATTCCAGCGGCAAACATTTGATGACGGTGATCAATGACATTCTCGATCTCTCGAAGATTGAGTCAGGCCGACTCGACCTGGAACTCGTGTCTGAGTCGCCGCATCACATTCTCTCTGAGGTGGTGTCTCTCATGCGGGTCTCTTTCCGTGAGAAGAATCTCGACCTCGATTACAACTGGGACGGGCCAATTCCCGAACGCATCACCACAGACTCGTCGCGACTGCGCCAAATTCTGTTCAATCTGCTGGGAAACGCTCGCAAATTCACTCCGTCAGGTGGAGTGCAACTGATTGCTCGCGTCGACTCGCCCACCCAGCCGGCTCACCTGATTGTCGATGTGATCGACACGGGAGTTGGGATTCCGCGCGAGAAGCAGGAACAGGTCTTCGAGCCGTTCATGCAGGCCGATACGACGGTTACTCGAAAGTACGGCGGGACCGGGCTTGGCCTTTCGATCAGTCGGCGACTTGCCCGGATGATGGGCGGCGATCTGACTCTGATTAGTGAACCGGGCAATGGCAGCAACTTCCAGTTGAAGGTCTCTACCGGTGATTTGAGCGACATCAAGTGGCTCTCTTCCGGTGCCGTGGGTGACATCATTCCCAGTTCACGATCACGCCAAGCTGATGTAATCGAATTGGCGCAGCTTCAGGGACTACGCGTGCTTGTGGTAGATGACGGATTGGCCAATCGGAAATTGATCTCACTGGTTCTGACTCGTGCCGGAGCGAAATTAGCACAGGCCGAAAACGGACGGCAGGCGTGCGACCTGGCTTTAGGCGGGCGCGAGTTTGATGTGATCCTGCTCGACATGCAGATGCCGATCATGGACGGCTATGTGGCGGCGCGCACGATTCGTGACGCAGGTGTGACCACTCCGATCATTGCTTTGACCGCCCACGCGATGAAAGGTGACCGCGAGAAGTGTCTTAGCGCTGGCTGTAGCGACTTCCTCACCAAGCCCGTGAATACCGACGAATTGCTCGCCCGGCTGAGTGCGATCCACAATCCGAACGGTCGTCCTCAAACACTGACAATGAGCTCGGTCGACAAGCTGCCGATTCGTTCCCGATTACCGACGGACGATCCCGAGTTTGCAGAAATCGTCATCGACTTTTCCGCGGCACTCGAACGTGAAGTGGCTCGCCTCGACGAAGCCGTTCGTAACCGCGATCCGGTCGCCACGCTGACGGCCGCGCATTGGATCAAAGGATCGGGAGGCACCAGCGGTTTTCCCTGCTTCACCAATCCCGCGTCACAGATTTGTGAAGCCGTCCGCAAAAACGATTGGAGCGACATCGACCGCCACCTGCTCGCCATCGTGGACTATGCCGAGCGAATCGAGTGCCCCGAACTGGAACTCGTGGCACAGGCGAATTTCCTGTGATTTCACCTGGAAACACCAGCAGGCGAGTCGCCTGCTCTACGAAAATGGATCTGAATATGCTTTTGGTTGAAGCTCCTCCCGCCTGGGAATCGCCTCCTGCCTCGAACTGCCAGACGGCCACTCGCCCTTTTCCAGTCGATGCACGGAACACACGATGGACCTGTCCTGACGAGGACATCGTCGATCAGCAGATCTTCATTGTTGACGATGAGGAACTGAACGTGCGGGTCGCGAAAAAGTATCTGCGCACCTGGGGCTTTGAGCGAGTTGGTTCTACCACCGATTCTGTCGACGCGATCGAGCGGATTCATCACGAACGTCCCGATTTGATCTTGTTGGACGTCATGATGCCGGACATCAGCGGTTTGGACATCCTCCGCGAGCTTCGCCGGGACAAGGCGACGCGTCATTTGCCAGTGATTATTCTGACGGCCCACAGTGAAGATGAAGTGAAGCGTGAAGCACTGGATCTCGGAGCCAATGACTTCCTGGGCAAGCCGATCGATCCGCATGAGTTGCAGCCGCGGGTGCGAAACCTGTTGGCTCTGAGGGCACACCAGAATTGCTTGGAACGAACTTCGGAATACTTGGAGGCCGAAGTTCAGAGACGTACGGCAGCCCTCGTTCGGGCCGAGTTGCATGTGGTCAATTGCCTGGCCCGCGCCGCCGAGTACCGCGACAACGAGACCGGCCGACACATCATTCGCGTTGGCCGCTATGCATCCCTCATTGCCGAGGCCCTGGGCTGCGATTCGGAATTCGTCAAACTCATTCTGGAAGCCGCCAAGCTGCACGATGTCGGCAAAATCGGAATCCCGGATGCCATCCTGTTTAAGACTGGCAAGCTCGATCCAGACGAATTCGAACAGATGCGCGAGCACTGTAGCTTGGGACTCAACGTTCTCGAACAAATCACCCGGGACGACTTCCATCTCTTCCGGCGTCACGTCCAAATGGGAGCCAGCATTCTCAACGCGGTGGAATCACCGCTGTTAGCGATGGCTTCTCAAATCGCCATGACGCACCACGAGAAATGGGACGGATCCGGATACCCCTTCGGTCTGGTGGGAGAACAAATTCCGCTCGAAGGACGAATCACCGCCGTTGCCGACGTCTTCGACGCGCTCAGTTCACAGCGTCCCTATAAGCCGGCGTTCCCTCTGGAAAAGTGCTACGCCATATTGATGGATGGCCGTGGTTCCCATTTCGACCCGCGCGTCTTGGATGCCTTCCTCCACCATCGCGACGAAGCCATCGCGATTCAAAGGCAATACGCAGATCCGTAGTCCTTGAAAAGTTGTGGCACAACGCTCTGTGTCGTGATGACCGTTAGACATTTCCCAAACAAACAAGTTCAAAAACAAGCAGATTCAAAACAAACACATTTTCGACGCGAAGCGTCGAGCCACCAAGTTCTTCAACAGGCTGTTCGTAACATGCCGACTGTCGACTCACTGCCCACCATTCACGAGATTGCAATCACGGAATCGGATTGCATGGTGGTGCCGTCTATCACGCCGTTGCGCGAGTTGCTAGATCGGTGGGACCGAACAGTTTCTCCGTATCAACTCGTGTTGAACGAGGACGGCTTGATCGACGGGATCGTGGATCTGTGGCACGTGCAAAAGTTGCTCGCCACTGACAATCTTGTCGAACGCATTCGCTGGGAAATGGTCACTGCCGGGACGATCGCCGAAACAGTGTTCGCAGTACCGAATGACATTCCGCTCGACTCACGACCGACGAACGCCTGTGAAGCAGCTTTGGGACTTCGGGTTTGCGACTCGCAGGGATGCGTTGCGATCGTGGCGGACGGTGAAACGTATGTCAGTTGGAGCCGTGTTTCCGCGGCATTGCGTCAAAATCACTTCGATCCCGTGACGCATCTGCCGCCCCGGATCTCGTTCAATCGCCGACTGCGTGAGGAACTGGATCGCGCGGCCCGGGCACACCAAGCTTTGGCAGTTCTGTTGATTGATCTCGACCACTTTAAGCAGATCAACGACCGCTTCGGGCACCGAGCGGGCGACCAAACATTGCAGGCCGTGGCAAAATGCCTCTCCGCGGGAATTCGATCGTATGACTTCGTCGCGCGGTTCGGCGGCGATGAATTCACAATCATCTGTTATGGCTGCGGTCCGGCAGATATCCGCCTGCCAGTCGTCCGCTTGCAGCGGGCCATTGCCGCACTGCCGCCAATCGACATGGATGGGGCGACGCGAATCAGTCTGTCGATCGGAGCGGCCGTTCTGACAATCGTTGATGAACACTGTCCTCCGGAAGTCCTCCTCGAACAGGCGGACACGTGTCTCTACCAATCGAAACGTTCCGGGCGTTCGACCGCCTTCGCCGTTGAACTTGACCCCTTTGGAATCCAAATAATGCCCGCCTACGAGATTACGGAGTCGCCATGAGTGTCGCACGAAAATCCGCGACGCTATAAAGTTTCACTTCGCAACGATGATTGCGAAATGGCCGCTTGGTGAAATTGGCAGACACGCAAGATTTAGGATCTTGTGCCGCAAGGCGTCGGGGTTCGAGTCCCCGAGCGGCCACTGTTAAATTGTGCATATCCCGGCAGGGAACGGAAAGGCCCGGAAACTCCGGGCCTTTTTCGTTGTTGGTTGGCGGATGGATGGCGCCGTTTCCTTCCATTTCGCCTATTTCCGCTCCTGAGTGAGTCTGATTGTGAGTCGCTTTGTCGAAGTGCGCTTCAGTCAGTTGCAGGTAGTGCTTCCGTGCGACGGGTTCCGAGTTGCCGAGCCAGGCCACGACAACGTGAAGCGGGAACGTCTCGGCCAATTCGGTCTCACGAGTGCTGCGAAGATTCTGGAAGAGCTTCGGCCAAGCGGTCAGTCCGGCCTTCTGGATGATCCGCAACAATTGTGTCCGCAGATTGACGTTGCTGTCGCGATAGCGGGTGATGACGAATTCCGTTCCCGGTTCGGTTTGTTCAAAGACTTCCGTGAGCGGTTGCCGGAGTTCTGGAAAGAGCGGAATCGTCCGCGTGGATTTGCCGACGTGATGTGCCGTCTTCGGCGACGGGACATTGATTCGGCCGCGTGCCCAATCGACGTGCCCCCACTTCAACGCCAAGTGCTCCGATGGGCAGCGTAGGCCGCCGTAGCGGCTCAAAGCGACGATCAGCCGCCATTGCGCATCCGGGCAAGCGTCAGTGACTTGCTGAATTTCGGCCCGCGTGACAAAGCGAAAGCGATCCGGGTTCGGTTGGATTGCCGATTTGAGGCGAGCGAACGGGTTTGATGGGATCAATTCTTTGCGAACGCCCGCCATAAAGAACACCTTGGAAACGGCGACGTGTTTCCGCACGGTGTTTTCGGAAACCTTGCGTTCCACCAGCTTCAACCGGAATTCGTCCGCGTCGCCCGCCGTGATACTCCGCAGCGGCCGAGACTCACCGAAGAATTCCAAGAGGTAACGGCGAGTCGTCGCGTACTTCCGGTGCGTCGCGGGTTTCACGTCCGACCGTGTCGCGATGTAGTTGGTCAGGAACGAACCGAGCAACAGAGATTGCTCTCGTTGCGATTCTCGCGGAGCAATCAACCCTACGGCCGCGAGCCGCTTGGCCAGGACATCGGGAACCTCGCCGAGCCACTTGGCGACTTCCGGGTCAAGCGATCGGCGGGACAGGTTCGCTTCCAAAATCGCTTCCGATCGGGTAACAGTTTCGAGTTCCCGGCTGCATCGACTTGTGCTCTTGCTCACGACATTGGCGAGCGTGATGAAACAGTGACAACCAAGGTTCCCGCTTCTGCCACTTCGGCACCATTTCTAGGACTCGTTCGCGCCAATCTGTCGGCTTGATTGCGCACTCTAATGCGGTCTGTAGCTCTTGAGCGTATTGTCGCAGCCTACCGATCCAAGCGGTTGATAGACCCTCATCCGTTCGGTGAACGCGGCCATCGTGGCTCGCGGCCGAAATACACCAACAACCCACCGACCGCTCCCCATAATCGACGAGCGGCTTGCTTAACGGAATAATGTTCCAACCAGCCTGCCGGCCATTCTCGTGTGAGTCAGGGGACATCCCGGTCAGACAACTCTTCCACGACTTTGGCGAGGCTCGGCGGATCGGCGTAAAGCAACACCTCCAACTTGTCGAGCACCGGTTCAACGGGCAAATCGTTCGCGTCCGCTTCACGAATCGAGCCGACCACGGCATCGGTGACGACAGACTTTTCAATCACGTCCGCCAGCTCATTTGCGGCACCAGCGATCGCATACAATGTTTCGGCATCGGGAAACCCAACACTCGGTTGAACACAGTTAACAGCCATGCTGTCCCTACGTTTTGCGGTACGACTCAGCCAGCGAGCACGAAAAGCGTAGGTAACCTGCACTTGGCAGGCCGAGCCAATCAGAAAGGGGCATCAACGTGGGCCACGCTGGAGTCCCTTTGTCGAAAGGAATGTCTTGAGTTGGCACAAGTCTTCGTTGGGTAAATCAAGAAGAAAAGAAAGGCGTTTCCCAATCCCATTGATTGAAGTGCCGGTCACGATTGCTGATTGGTCATCCTTGATCCACACGCGATCATGAATCTCGCTTGTGGCAGCCTCCGAAAACCCGACTCCCTCAGTGTCGAAACGCTTGCGAATCTGTGTTCGGACAGTTTTAGTCGTGCGAGCGGCGTCGTGGATAATGTGGACTGAGCGCAACTGTTTGTTACCCGGAATCCGGCACGCCGAACAAAGGTCGGTCACATAATTTTGTGCGTCCTTCCGGTCGGCGTGATAAATGTAGGGATCAATGATCGTGAGTCGCGTTGCTCCATCCGTAAACTCACGGATCGTCTTTAGACCCGTCGTTCGGTCCTCGTTTATTCGAAGTGCGCAAGGTGAGGGCAAAAAACTGTCACCGATTAAGCGTTGCAGCAACGCAACGACGTCGTCCAACTTCCGGCGCAACTCCAAGGCTCTGTCTGCCGACTCTCCCGCGAGGCCCGTGAGTTGCTGGAGCGTTGATTCGATCTCATTCTTGATATCTTCTCCTGATCGCATGATTCTGTATCAGCCTTTCGTTTTACGGTCCACTGAGCAGGTCCGAGACGGCGGCGGAGAGGAGTTGGGTGCTGGCGGACTCGGCGGACTGGAGTTGGCTCTCCAAGGCGTCGCACAGCGACAGCAGTTCCGTCACCTTCGGCACTTCACGGCGATGACTTGGCAGTTTTCCAGTAGGCCATGATTTCATCGAGTGCGGCGGCCGAGTCGGGAATGAGTCCCGTACCGTATCGAGAGTCATAGCGTTCGGCGTGCTGGCGAGCGGCGCGGTAGGCGATCGCTGGCGCTTCCCACGGTCTGAGCAGACACTCCAAAGCGAGTTCCACCTGCAATAACTCCTTGCAAAAGATGGTGCGAACCAGTGCCCAGCGAGTGTCCCGGTATTGGCTTTGAGCTTCCCGGGCCGTTGACAGCAGTTGGCGGAGTGGCTCGACGTCGGTTGTCGTTGATTGTTTCAACGACCTCTGCATGGTCTCGACCGACACGGCCGCGAGCTTTTGGAAAGTGGCCCATTGCTCGGCGGTGACGTATTCCGGGCACGTCTGCTTCCTCAGAGTCTTCTCGGCGAGCGTGGCCAGATAGAACGTAAATCCGACAGCCACGGCGGGATCTTTGCAGAGACTCTTCAAGCTGGTGAGCGACGTGCTTTCAAACAAACGTGGCTCGCGCCGCAGGGTCTCGGCGATGGTGCGGAGCTTGTCGAGTCGCTTTTGATCGCCGGGGGAAAAGGATGTCACGATTCGCTTTCGTCTTGTCAGAGGTTGTCACGCGAAGGCGCGGAGCCGCGAAGAAGAGTGAAATCATGCTGGCTGTTCCCTTCGCGGCTTCGCGCCTTCGCGTGAGTCTGTGTTGAGCAAGTGCGAGACGGCGGCGGAGAGGAGTTGGGTGCTGGCGGACTCGGTGGACTGGAGTTGGGTCTCCAACGCGTCGCACAGCGACAGCAGTTCCGTCACCTTCGCCACGATCCGCTTTTGCTCCGCCAGCGGCGGGACGGGGACGAGGAAGTGCTTCATGTTTGTCAGACTGAGATTGGCGCGGGCCGTTTCGACTTGTTCGGCGAACATGATTCGCAGGCTGATCGGGCTGTTGAGGTAATGGAGCAGATACCAGCGATCAATCGACATGCCGCCACGGACAAGCCGGATAATGCCAACCGCCTGATTGATGTTGGCAACGTCATCACGATCGTAGACGGCACTTCGTCCGATCGAACCGCCGAACTTCGTGCAGATGTCTCGCTCGGTGAGCGACTTCTTATCGAGACTCATGTTCAATGCGCCGGGTGTCGTCGGTCGCGAAAACATCGTTTTGGGCCGGCTCCCTTGCCGGTGACGTTTTCAACAGTGACGCCATCATGTCCTTCGGCATTGAGAACCGCAATTCAGAGGTCGGCAAAGCGTGCGGCACGTCATCCCCTTTCGCTGCTATGCACCCCCCATTTTGATTACCCCGAGAAAAAGCGAAACACGCGCAAAAACCGTGAAATGCTTCTGGCGAAGCCCCCGCGCCCCGACCCCCTGTCGGAGAACCTAAAAAAGTACCGGCCTACCTTCACCCAAACACAGTCGAGTTCGACTAAAGTTTTTCTGTGTGCTCCGGTTCCGATAGGCCACGCTTCGGACGCCTTTTTCGGAGTACCTTCCTGTCGGGGTGGGTCGGCGTGCCGTGCTGGTACCGCCAGCCACACTACCCCCCAGACCCCCCGATCGCGGGAGTGATGAAAGAAAAACAGATTCGGTGATGGTTCCCTACGTAGTTGATTGCAAAAAAGTGGGCGGAAGTACCTCTTGAACCGTCCCGGTCACGTCTGGCTGCATCCGGCGGCAGTCACCAAAGAAAAAATCTCATCCTTCACATCGTCCTCCAGAGTCGGCCAGGCCGCGATCAGTTTCGCGAGTCGAGCGTCGGAAAGTGAGTCTGATTGTGAGTCGCCTTGACCGGCAAACCGCGAAATTCCCGTGAAATCGCGTCGGGGTTCGAGTCCCCGAGCGGCCATTGGAAAGGTATCAGTTGGATGGGCACTCTTGCCCGTCCGCTGGTCAAACCAGACGGGCAAGAGTGCCCATCCTACATTTGCGCGGGAAGTAAGATTCCTAATTCCACAAGACGCCGCACGACCCGCAGAAATCGCGGAGCTAGCTGGATGGCGTCCTGTCCCGTTTTGGCGGCAATTTCCGCCAAGTAGTCACCAAGCCGTTGTCCCTGGTGGCACCAGTTCACGAGTTCGATGACATCTGGGTTGGCGTCTCCCACATAGGCCAACCCGTCTGTCAAACGGAGCCGAGAAGCGGACACAGACCAACCTCCGGTCGCGAGTTGTTGATGTTGCTCCCAGCGCAAGTCGGCCGCGGGGTGGAGGCGGGCATGCAGCAGAGTTTGGTCTTCGCGATTCGCCTCAAGGAAGTCGCGCTGAGCAAAGCCCCGCACGATCGCGTCGCCACACGGTCCGACAACCTCTGGTAGGCGGTCACAGCAGATCCAATTGTTCGCCCGTGCCGCCTTCCGCAGGATGATCACGCCAAAACTGATCGCCTCGATCCGCTCGCGTTCGTAATACTCCATCCATGTTTTGAACGTGCTGGCCGAATGCGCCGAGTCTTCTGCCGTCTCGCCGATCCGCCGCTGGGCATACGTCGCGATGTCTTCCGTGTGTGACTGCAAAACCCAGGCGTCGCAACCTGTCCCTTCAAACCATGCGGCTAGTCGCTCATGCCAATCCTGATCGGCAATGTGAACCCAGTTACACACAAGCTGGAAGTATCCGCCTTCGCGCAGAAATCGGGGCGTTGCGCGAACAAGTTCTTGGCACAACTGATCGCTCGGCCGGCCACTGTGAGTGTGTAAGTGGCCCGTTCCGGGAGCGATGACAAACGGTGGATTGCAAAAGATCAGATCAAACGCTTGACCGTGAACCGGCTCAAACAGATTTCCTTCCAGAGCCGTGACGTTCGCCCGTTTGTTAAGCTGAGCGTTGAACCGAGTCATGTGGACGGACCGAGCGTTGCGGTCCACTGCTATGACTTGATCACTGTGCCCGGCAGCCAGTAATGCCAAGACACCACAGCCGGTCCCTAGATCCAGTGTTCGGGCCGTCTGACGCCGGATCGTGATTTGGGCCAGCATCCGAGTCGAAGCGGCAACTCCCATGACCTCGGACAACTCTGTCCCGGCTGCTCCGGGAAAGTCCGCCGCCAGCACCAGCTCCTGAAACGGGTACAACTCCACGGTCGCCCGCACTTCTTGCTGGCCGAGTGCGAGAAGGCCCGCCTTGGACCAGTCGTGCAGCGACATCGGTTCCAAGGCGCGGCGAACGGTGTCGAGGGGGACTGGTTGCCGCAGTAGAAACAGACGTACGAGCGTCTCCAAAGACGTCCCGCCGCGCGTCCGCCACAGGAATTGTGGAAGTGCCAGACGTCGCTGACGAAACGTTGGCAAGCCAGCCACGTCCAGCAGTTGCAAGATTCGCGGCTCCGCATAATTGGCGCGGTCGAGCACATCGCGAATCTTGCAGACCTTATCTGTCACAATGAGAGGAACCAAACCATTCTGATGTGACATGGTACGTTCTCCGGGTGCGGCAATTTTGTCTGGCCCACACTAACCCGAAGCGCCAGCGAGGGCGGGCGCTCCACGAGACGTCAAACGGAGAATGACATCT
>JAYVSP010000722.1:0-2432 GCA_043775215.1 Planctomyces sp.
GCTGGATCAAGTGGCATAAAGGTGAAAAACTCCCTCAACCTTTGCTTGCAAATTGGTGTCGCGAACAAATGACTGAGCAACCAATCTTTTTGGACCAAACACAACGCGACTTGGTGAATGAGACGGTTGCCAGCCACTGCCAGATACGAGCCTGGCATCTGCACGCGGTGAATTGCCGAACCAATCATCGCCACGTCGTCGTTACGGCAAACAGCCATGACGGTGAAACGGTTCGCGATCAGTTCAAATCATGGGGCACGCGAAAGTTGAAAGAACTTGAAAGGTCACGAAGCGATGTTGTTGGCAAGAATCGCGAGCATTGGTGGACGAGAAAAGCGAGTGTTCGGCTGTTGTTCGACGAGGAATCGCTGGAAGCAGCCATCCAATACACACTCGAAGCGCAGGACATCGCCGACCAGTTGCGCGGCGCGATGAACGCGGACGACTTCCGCGACTACATGCTGTCGTACTGTTCCTGCGGTATCTCTCAGACAATTACGAGGCGGCGGCAAAGAAAGAACTGGGGCGGGACTACCCGGCAGCGGAAGGGCGCGAGCCCTCCGGTTCCGCTGAGTTTGGCAGCACTTTACCGGACGGCTCGCGCCGTTCCGCTAAAAGCCATTCCGCTCAAGCGGGTGGCGAGGATCGCACCGTCCCGCTGGCGGTGTGGTATTCGCGCAACAAGAAAGTAACCGGCAAGATCGACATCCAATGACGCTGCGACACGTGCATCTCGAGCTCTCGCGGGTCACTGAGCCGGCGCCGTTTCAGTACATGTATTGCCAGCCGCGCGTCCGCCGAATCGCCATGTCGTGCCGAATCCGCCCGTAGTTGCCGCTGACATTGACTGTCGTCGACGCAAAGTGGTCGGTCGCTTCAAAGGCATGACCGGCGAACAAATCAACGTCGATACCCGGCAGCATGTCGCGAACTCCGGCGCCGACCGTGATGCGATGCTGCGTGATTGCGGCAAACTGACCTTGCACGTATCTCACGGCCGGAACACCGTCCGGTAACGTGACTCCGCCGATCGACACCGGTTGAGCACCCTTCATCGGGTTCTGGTTGTAGGCGTAACCGAGTCGCAGCCGAACTCGATCCGTGGCGGCAAATTGGCTACCGATTTGGAAGACCCATTGATTCTTATAGAGCGATTTCAGCGTGTCGGCCTCGCTGTGAACTTTGTAGAGCACGTCGGTCGCCAACAGCAGTCGGCCATCCAACAGACTGCTGTTGGCCAAGCCAAACCCAGCGTTCATCGGATGATCGAACTTCACATCCACTGGCGTCCCGCCGGCAACGAGTGCGGCGTTTTCAAACGTCAGATTTTTCTTCGATTGCCAGTAAGCTCCCAGCGACGTGTTCGGAGTGACTTGATAATTCGCACCAACACTGAATCGCACGCCATAGGCCGGAGTCATTCCTCCCAGGTCCACGAATGGCCCATCAAGGAACGATGTGCCGATCGCGAATGACGAACCGAGTGACAACTGCTCGGTCAAATCAACGCCCGCGGCAGCGACCATGTCCAGAGCCAAGTATTGTGCCGACGTCCCATTCGACGCTTTGACATCTCGAAAATCGACACCAGCTCCGGCATTGGAGATCAATGCCATGCCCATCGTCGCAGGCAACCCGAAGAGGTCCATGTCTTGTGTCAGGCCGATGTTCCCCAACAATGCTCCGGGAGTGTCGGACTTCGCGCTCAAGGGAGTCACTCCCAGCAGCGGTAACGGATCAGCCTGCGACACGTGGTAGTTCGCGTCCGCCCACGCTCCGCCAAACGAGAACTGCGTTCCTTGAAACTGCCGCAACGTCGCCGGGTTGCCATTGATTGCTGACTGCAAATCCTGCGGCCGAGACAGGCTCGCCCCCGCCATGCCACCCGACGCCGGCATCAGGTTGTTGTGCAGTTCAATGCCAAACGTCTGAGCTTGTGCATCGCTCGCCGAAAAACCGACCGCGACAGCACATCCCACCGCCAACAATGCACGCCCCCATCGCCACATGGCCGCCCCTCCCCCTGAGCTCGAATGTGGACACACTTGCTGCGCAGTCCTTGCGCAGAATTCGCCGTCGTTATCATCGGCACAACCGAAACTTTGGCGTGAGGCAAACTCCTTGCCGCCGACACGGCCAGATTTCGCAGCCGACCCAGTCTCGATCGTCCACGAACGTGCGATCGGTCTTAGAAAACGGGCTGCGACCGGATTACTTGAGTTGCCGGGACTGCTGCCACTACGGCAAAATTCACTCGATTCAACGTTGTCGAGCGGTCAGGGCAAATTGGGGTCCGAAATCCGATGCAGGGCGTTTAGCTGGCGCGCGGCTGATGAATCTCAGTCGCGGAGCGACTGAGCTACGTAGTCCGGTCGCTCCGAGCTTGTGAACGAATCAGAAAAAGTACGTAATTTGGTTCGCATCGGAAGCGG
>JAYVSP010000723.1:0-6757 GCA_043775215.1 Planctomyces sp.
TGTCGGACTCGGCGACGTCGGGCGCGGTGAAGCCGAACATCTCGACCTTCGTGAATTGATGCACGCGGTAGATGCCGCGAGTCGCTTTGCCAGCCGCCCCCGCCTCGGTGCGGAAGCAATGCGAGATGCCGGCATACTTCAGCGGCAGCTTTTCGACGTCGAGAATCTGATCCTTCAACATCCCGCCGAGCGTGATCTCGGCCGTGGCGACGAGCGCGAGGTTCGTGTTGGCGATGTTGTAAATTTGCGTCTCCGGTCCGCGCGGCTGGTAGCCAGTTCCCTCCAACACGTCATGCCGAGCGAGGTCCGGTGTCGTGTGCAGAGTGAACCCGGCCTTTCTCAGCTTATCGACGGCGTATTGGATCAACGCCAGTTCAAGCAGCACCGCTTCGTTCTTCAAGAAGTAGAAACCGTGCCCGGTGACACGAGCTCCCGCTTCGAGGTCAATCAGATCGTGCTTCTCGGCCAGAGCGACGTGGTCGAGAGCTTTGAAATCAAACTTCTTGATCTCGCCGACAACTCGCAACACCTTGCTGTCCGCTTCTTGACCGAGCGGAGCGTCCGGATGTGTCATGTTCGGAATGTCCATCAGGACTTCACGCAACTGCGGTTCGACATCGGCCACTTGCTTTTCATTCGCGGTGATCGCTTCACGCAGTTCCTTGCCGCGCGCGATCAATTTTTGTTTTTCGGCGGCATCTTTCGTCGTCGGGATCTGCGCCGAGATTTCTTTTTGATCCCGCCGCAGGTTGTCTCCTTCGACGATCAGCTTGCTACGTTGGTCTCGCAGCGTGAGGAGTTGGCTGAGGTCAACGGTCACGCCACGATTGCGACAGTTCGCTTCGACGGCTTCGCGGTTCTCACAGACAAAATTCAGGTCGAGCATTCTTCGTTTCCAACGTAGGGTGGGTCGAGGTACGAGACCCACCAGCAAGATGAATGGCGATTGGACGGTGGGTCTCGTGCCTCGACCCACCCTACTTCAGTCCAACGCGATTGTGTGGTTGCTGAGTCGCCGGTAGCCGGTTTCGGTGATGAGATAATTGTGTTCGATCCGGACTCCGCCGACGCCATCGACGTACAGGCCGGGTTCGAGCGTCAGGACGTCACCGGCGACCAGCACGTCCTCCGACTGTGGGACAAGGATCGGAGCTTCCGGATGTGCGAGGCCGATGCCGTGGCCGGCGTGATGCGTCAGGTGGTCGTAGCCGCGTGCGACGAAGGACGACGGAACGTACTGAGCGCTCGCGGCAGCGAAGACATCGGCGGCGCGGGCACCGGCCTTGAGCGTCTTCTCGGCAGCGGCCATCGCTCGCTGACAAACGGCGAAGACTTCCCGTTGTTCCGGGGACGGCGTGCCGACGGCGATCACGTTCGTGAAATCGCTGCGATAGCCTTCGAGTACGAGCGAGTAGTCGAGGATGAACAACTCACCGTCTTGCAGTTTGTGCTGAGTCGGCAGGCCGCCGGCTTTCGGAGAGGTGCCATTGGTGACTCGGAAGTCGCCGTAAATCAAGCCGACTCGGCCGGCCGCTTCGAGCGACGCCGATTGCACTCCGCGATAGACGTCGAGTTCGCTCATGCCGGCGCGAATGTTCGCTCGCGCCCAAGCTTGGCCGACATCGGTCGCTCTCATGCACTCTTCGAGCAGCGCGATCTCGTCCGGTTCTTTGCGACGTCGCAGCGTTCGCAGTTCTGTGCCGAGCGAGATGTTCGAGAGTCGAACGTCGCCGTCGCCAATGGCATCGAGTGCTGCAACCGGCAACCACTCCGCTTCAACCGCGCCGATTCGGCCCTTGAGTTTGCTCGCAATCTGCGAGACGGCTCGAAACAAAACGTGATCGCGGTTTGTGACGGAATGCTGATGGTCGTACCACTTCTCGACCACTTCGGCATGGACAAACGCCTCGGACATGCTCGACTTCAACGAGAAGTTGTCACCAAGCAGCGTCGCTTTTCCGTCGCGCTCCAGCAGCAGCAACGCGCGTTCGCCGCCGGAAAAACTGAACGGCGGAATCCAAAAGTTGGCGAGATATTTGACGTGCCGAGGATCGGCGATCAGCAGCCATTCGACATCGCTTGGCACGACACTCCAAAGTCGCGTGCGGCGAATCAGGCATCCCTCTTTGGTCAACATTCGGACTGACTCACTTTCAATTCTGGCGTGCAAAACGAATCTTTTGATCGGTGACGACGATGAACTGGCCGACAATCGCTTCTCCATGCTTGTCGAGCACACGCTCGACGGCTTCGACTCGTGTCGCGGGAGTCGATTTCGACAACCGCAGCAGCACGATTTCCGTGTGCGGCAAGTGATCGCGGTAAACGGCTTCGCCGAAATCCTTGTCGTCTGAAATCAGAACTCGATCCTCGGTGACCGCGAGGCTCAACCAATCGACATCATCCGTTCCTGGTCCCGTTTCTTGTGCGTCGGTCACATCAAATCCGCGATTGTGCAGGAGCTTGGTGACGGCTGCTCCGGTGCATTCATCAACCAAGAACCGCATTGGCCTGCTCCACCGCTAAACAACTTCCGCTTCGGCGATCAGTGGCATGAAGCAAATGTCAGAGAGCGCCGTCTTGGCGAACAACACACACGCCAAAATGTCCTCGTGAGTCGCCCTGGGATACTCGGTCATGATTTCGTCGAATGTCATGTCGTGGGCGAGTGCGTTGAGAATGCACTCAACTGTCAACCGCGTGCCACGAATGACCGGCTTGCCGACCATGACTCGCGGGTTAACGACGATGCGGTCAAGGAGTTCTTCGTCGGTCATGATTGCCTCCGGTTTGTTATTCGAATCCTTTCGCCGCCAGCCAGCGTTCGGCGTCGAGGGCGGCTTGGCAGCCGGAGCCGGCGGCGGTGATGGCTTGGCGGTAGTAGTCGTCGGCGACATCACCGGCGGCAAAGACTCCTTCGACGCTGGTGTAGGTTCGCTGCGGAGTTGTCCAAACAAGGTACTTCTTGTCGGTCAGTTTGAGTTGGTTGTTCAGGAAGTCGGTGTTGGGAGTGTGGCCGATCGCACAGAAGTATCCGGTGCATTCCAGTTCTTCGGTCTTGCTCGGATCGACCGTACTTTGCAGGCGAACTCCGGTGACGCCGGCCTGATCGGTGCCGAGCACTTCGGCGACCGTCGAGTTCCATTTGACTTCGATCTTCGGATTTTTGAGCACTCGCTCGGCCATGATCTTGCTGGCTCGAAAGGCATCGCGGCGATGCACGATGTAAACCTTCGTGGCGAATTTCGTGAGGAACGATGCCTCTTCCATCGCGCTGTCGCCGCCGCCGATCACGACAAGCGGCTTGTTGCGAAATCGCGGCAATGCTCCGTCGCAAACCGCGCACGCCGACACGCCCATGTTCTTGAAGCGATCTTCGGACGGCAGACCGAGATAGTTGGCTCGAGCACCGGTCGCAACGATGATCGACAACGCTTTGATCGTTTGGCCTTCGAGCGTCTTCAGCACGAAGGGATGCTGTTTCAAGTCCACATCAACGACGTCATCCGTGATGATCCGCGTGCCGAAATTCGTGGACTGTTGCCGCATCAGTTCAACGAGGTCTGGGCCGGAAATGCCGTGCATGTCTGGGAACGCGATGTACGGCTGCCGATCGGCGGAAATCGCGCTGGAGAGGTACTCTTTCAAGTGGCCTGCCGGGAACCCAGGATAGTTTTCCACTTCGGTCGTGAGCGCCAATTGGCCCTTGGGAAGTGTCCCTTTGAGCCGGTTCTCGTCGATCATCGCCCCTTCGATGGCCAGTGGATTGAGGTTTGCTCGCGCGGTGTAGATGGCCGCGGCCCAGCCAGCCGGCCCGGAGCCGATGATGACGACCTGTTCGGGATGATCAGACACGAATTGACCCTTTCAAACATCCATTCGGGAAAAGTTCAGTGATTCGGCGAACCATACGCGACGAGCCGTGAGCGGAGCAAACGTCGGGCGAGTGAATTGCAGCCGCCGGGCGAGTCTTGATAATTCGAGTCCGCCCGACCAACCCGATGCGCCAGCGAGGTCGGGACCGTTTTCGGCTGGCTTCGCTGGCGCGTCGGGTTGGTATTGGCGTAAACAACAATTCGGAGCGTCACGCATGACATTAGGCAGCAGGAGTCAATCGGGGTCAGCGTCCGGTGCGATGTCGTTTGACGCGACGTTGAAGTATCTGCTGGGACTCGGTCCCCGCGCGTGGGCGAAACTGCTCGGCGCGGGTGATCACGAACAGGTCGAGTTTCTGGATGCGGACCTTTCCACGGTGTCGCCGCGAGCCGATAAAGTCTTCAAGTTCGTGAAGCCCGAACCGTGGCTGATGCACGCCGAGTTTCAGGCCAGCTATGATTCCGACATGGATTGGCGAACGTTGCTGTACAACGTGTTGCTGGCTCGTCGCGAGCGACTGCCAGTTCACAGTGTCCTGGTGCTGTTGCGGCCGCAAGCGAACGGTCCGGCGACCAGCGGCGTCTTATCAAGTCGCGACATCCTGGATGGTGCCGAATCGCTCTGGTTCCGTTATCGTGTCATCCGGTTGTGGGAGATCCCGGTTGAAGAATTGCTGTCCGGTGATGTTTCGCTTTTGCCGCTGGCTCCGGTGGCCAATGTCGCACCGGATGCGATGCCTGATGTCATTGAACGAATGGAGCAACGACTGGCAGAGGTGTCGTCCGCCGCGGACCGAGCCACTCTGTGGACCGCAACCTATTTGCTGATGGGGCTCAAATTCACTCCGGCCGAAGTGGCTCAGTTTTTGGAAGGAATTCCCGCCATGAAAGAATCGTCAACTTATCAAGCCATCTTGGATGAAGGCCGGGTCGAAGGCCGGGTCGAAGGCCGGGTCGAAGAAGCGCGGCACCTTTTGCTCAAATTGGGAGGCCAGCAGTTTGGGCCAGCAAGTCCCGATGTAGAATATCTCGTCAATCAGAAAGACGAAGTCGCGGAATTGGAACAATTGCTGGTTAAGATTTTGCAAGTGGGCAGTTGGGATGCACTACTCGGCGCAAACTAACCGACTCGCCAATGGACCGAAAAAGGACGACCGATGCGAGACGTCGTGACATTGATACTGGCAGGTGGCAAGGGAGATCGACTACAGCCACTGACGCGGGAGCGAGCCAAGCCGGCTGTGCCGTTTGGCGGCTGTTATCGAATCGTCGACTTCACTCTGTCGAACTGCATTAATAGCGGACTGCGACGCATTCTGACGCTAACGCAGTACAAGGCGGCAAGCCTCGACCGGCATATCAATCTGGCGTGGCGTTTCTTGTGCCGCGAATTGGATGAATTCATCGATGTGTTGCCGCCGCAGCAACGGCTCGGCGAGCAGTGGTACACTGGCACCGCGAATGCCGTCTACCAGAACATCTACACGATCGAAAAGTCGCATCCGACGCATGTCGTGATCCTTTCCGGTGATCACATCTACAAAATGGATTATTCCGAGATGGTACGCACGCACATTGACTCGGGTGCGGACCTTACGATTGGTTGCCTGCCGGTCGAGTTGAAATACGGCCCGCAATTCGGGGCCATGCAAATCGACTCCGACCAACGCGTCGTGAGCTTCCGCGAAAAGCCTGCTGACCCCGCACCGATTCCTGGTGATCCGAATCGCTTTTTGGCCTCAATGGGAATTTATGTTTTCAATGCCAAGTTTCTGTTCGATCAGCTTTGCCATGATGCGACCGTGCCCAACAGCTCACACGACTTTGGAAAAGACATCATCCCGAAAGTCTTAGAGACTCATCGCGTGCGGGCCTTTGCATTCCAAGACCGAGACACCAACAAGGCTCAATATTGGCGAGATGTCGGCACGCTGGAGGCGTACTTCGAGGCCAACATGGATTTGATCGCGGTCCAGCCACCGTTCAATTTGTACGATATGTCCTGGCCCATCCGGACGTATCACGCGTCGCTGCCACCGCCGAAATTCGTATTCGCCGACTTCCATGACGATCGCTCGCGGGCGGGTTTCGCTGTGGACAGCTTGGTCAGTCAGGGCTGTATTGTGTCGGGCGGGCGGGTCGAGCGGTCGATTCTTTCGCCCAACGTGCGCGTGAATAGTTGGGCCGAGGTCCGCGATTCGATCCTATTGAGCAACGTCCAGATCGGCCGTCATGCGAAAGTTCGCCGAGCGATCATCGATAAGGGCGTGCATGTGCCCGAAGGCATGCAGATCGGTTACGACTTGGAACTGGATCGGCAACGGGGCTTCACGGTGACAGAAACTGGCATCGTCGTGATCGAAAAGTCGGATAGTTCCGCGAAGCACAGCGCTCTGGATTGATTTGGGTGGTGGATGCGTCCGCACCTGACTGTTGCGAGTCGCATCGACCGCGACCAAATAAAAATCCCGGAAGCAGCTGGTCCCAGGGGGGCGAAGGACTCTGGCTACTTCCGGGAGGCGATTGCGAAGTTTTTTGGTCGCCGCAACGCTGGGTGCGTCGAAGGCGGGCGGACGATATGGCTTCTCCGAAAATGGGTCAACACGACTTTTTCAGTTTTTGCCACATGAGTGCGGGACGGGGTTTGCAAGGTAGGGGTAATGGGCTAAAAGCCGCCTGGAGGTCAAGGGGGATTTGGCAAAATGACAAGGAGGTCAATCATGGCTCAGGGGAAGAATCAGGTTTCGCCGGAAGTGTCTTCAGGCCCGAAGGGACGTCACTCAAAAGCCCAGGGCAACGCCCTGGGTCAACGGGCGCAACATCACCAAAGCCCTGAAGGGGCGACACATTTTCGTTCGGTTGTTTCGCCCCTTCAGGGCTTA
>JAYVSP010000724.1:0-5604 GCA_043775215.1 Planctomyces sp.
GCGAACTCCGATCCCTCTACCGCAGCGAATTCGCCGTCTGGCAAAACTATTGGAACCGCACCGCGCCTACCTGACTACCAACTTTTCCAATGCAGGCACAAGCCGGTCGCCAAAATGCCACTCATCGAAGAGCGTACGAGATTGATCGAATGGCGGTGGCGGGTAAGTGATGGCGACCTCCCAAAGTCTCGAACCAGCGATATTCAAAACCCGACTTCGGCAAAACCGCGGCGAGATTCTTTCGATTGAAATGTGGGAACTTCCGCGAGCCGGGAAACCGGCGAATGTCCACGAGAACTTTGATGTCATGTTGATTGAGCAGAGCCAAGAACCGATCAAGCGGATGCGTTGAATGGCCAATGGTGAAAAGCTGCGGTGACATGGCATTGCGAGCTTGGCCGACTATCAGGCTGCGTTGAGCAATTCCCAAGAACACGCCAACGAAATTCGATCGGAGCGGAGCGCTGCGTCGACTTGCAGCACTCCAGGTCATTGTCCGCATCCCATAACATGTCGGCAATCGCTCATCAAATTGTCGAGCGGGGCAGCACCGCTGATACCTTCCTGAAAGGAACGCGCATTGTGAGTACGACTCGTCATGCTGGATTTAGTCTGTCTCTGCTTTTGACCGCCATTATTGGCGCGGCATCAATTCGTGAGGTTGCTCGGGGCGCGGAGCCTTTGCCGCCGATCGCGCTTTGGTCGAAAGGTGCTCCCGGTGAAACTGACGAAATCGGACCGGAAGCCGAAGTGCTGCGAAACGACGAGCGGAAGACCACGCGGATCACGAACATCTCGAACCCGACAATCACACTGTTTCGCCCAACTCCCGACAAAGATACCAGCACTGCTGTCATCGTCTGCCCAGGCGGCGGATACAACTATGTCGTCGCCGATAAGGAAGGAAGCGAAGTGGCCGAGTGGCTGAGTTCGCTCGGTGTCACCGGCGTGTTGTTGAAGTACCGCGTACCCGTTCGCAAGGGTCGGCCGAGGCATGAGCCGCCGTTGCAAGATGCTCAGCGAGCGATCAGCCTGCTGCGGCATCGAGCCGCCGAGTTCGGCTTGCGAGCGGATCGGATCGGCATCATGGGCTTTTCGGCTGGCGGACACGTTGCCGCTTGCGCGAGTACCCAATTCGCCGTCCGCACATACGCCCCGATCGACGATGCCGACAAAGCCAGTTGCCGGCCGGATTTCTCGCTGCTGATTTATCCGGCGTATCTCACGGTCAAAGAACAAGGAGACAAGCTCGCTCCAGAAGTCCCGGTCTCGAACAAAACGCCGCCGACATTCCTGATGATGACGCAAGACGACGGCGTGCGTGTCGAGTCGGCACTGTTCTATTACCTCGCACTGAAGAACGCGAAAGTCCCGGCCGAACTGCATCTGTACCCGTCGGGCGGACACGGTTATGGTTTGCGTCTGGAAGGTCATACAGCGGCCACGTGGCCAAAACGCGCCGCGGACTGGCTGCAAGCCGGCGGCTGGCTGGCCAAGTAACTTGGGACCGCCTTGGAAGCTTCGCGATCCGACTTTGTTGGCCGCATTGAGCCTTCAAAAGAATGGTTCCGGCGCAAATCCAAAGCGGTGACGAGGCACCGCAGTCCAAGAAAACGCGACACCAAGGACCGGCGTAGAAATAACTGTCCGATGTCGCTGAACTCGCCAGAGTTCAGATCCGAAGTCTGGCGACTTCGGCTACGACAGTTATTGATGCGCCGGTCCCAAGATCCACGCTTCAGCGTACTTTGTTGTGGCTTTACTCCAATCAGGAGGTCGACATGAAGAGGTATCTTGCCGGTGTGCTCGTCCTGGTGATTGTTGCCGTGTTGTTGTTCCTATTGAGCAACTTAGAGCAATCTGCGAGGTCACCCGCTCCGCCGAAGAAAGCGGAGCATTCGGTGGAGTCACCCATCAAGTCCGATGAGGAGGTCGTGTTCTATCCGACGATGGGCTGGCCCGTAGACGAGTCGGAGGAGTCCGATTGGGAGATTGAGATTCATGGCAGCATTTACGAACGCGGCAATATCGGTGCCGGAGTCGCTGCGGCAGTGCTGCTCTTGCGTCAGTTGACGGGACTGGGTGACGAGCAATTCGACACTGACGAAGCTCGTCTCTTTCAACAGCGTGCGGAAGCGTTTGCCGTCGACAATGAAGGTGGCAAACAAATTCCCATTCGGATTGGCGAGCGAATTCACACGCTTCCCGCGTCAAATGCAAACGGACACTTTGAAGCGCGGCTACGTCTCTCGCGAGCCGACGTAATCGCCGCGTCGGGTGGCCAGTTTCGCGAACTCACCTTTTCCGCAATCCTGCCAAGTGGTGACCGGCGTGATTTCTCGGGCACGGTACATTTGGTGCCACAGGGCAGCCGACTCCACGTCATTTCCGACGTCGACGACACAATCAAGATTTCCGAGGTGCGCGACAGGTCGGCCTTGCTGAAGAATACGTTTTGCCGACCATTCCAGCCGGTGCCCGGCATGGCCGAACTGTATCAAAGCTGGGCCGCGGACGACGTTCACTTTCATTATATCTCTGCCAGTCCGTGGCAATTGTTTGCACCGCTGTCTGAGTTCATCCGCGAGCATAACTTTCCGCAAGGCACCTTTCACATGAAGCTGTTTCGGATCAAGGACCGCACGGCAATGAACCTGCTCGGTTCGCAAGAGCACTACAAACGGAACCTGATCGAACCGCTGCTGAAGCGTTTCCCGAATGACCAATTTGTGCTGGTTGGCGATTCGGGGGAACAAGATGCCAAAATCTATGCGGAATTGGCGCGAGACTACCCGCGGCAGGTCCGGTTTATTTTCATCCGCAACGTCACCGACGAACCGCTTGATAAATTTCGCGAGACATTTGCCGGTATTGCACCCGATCGCTGGGAAGTGTTTCAAGAATCTGCCGAGATCGCGACACCACTGCGCGTACGGCAATAGCGAATGAAGCGACGGGGTCGGGAGTCTTTTCCCATCTGCCTCAATCGCGGCTGTTTAACTTCGACAGCAGCCGCAAGAACTCGACGTAGAGCCACACCAGCGTCACCAACAGGCCGTAGCCGGCATACCACTCCATGTATTTCGGAGCCCCGCGCTTGGCACCTTCTTCGATGAAGTCGAAGTCGAGCACCAAGTTCAACGCCGCTACGATCACAATTACGACGTTGATCCCGATGCCAATCATTCCAGACTCATGCAGGAACGGCATCCTCATGCCGAACATGTTCATCACCATGCTGGCCAGGTACAGCAAAGCGATGCCGCCGGTTGCCGCCACGACTCCTAGTTTGAAGTTTTCAGTCGCCCTGATCAGCCCCGTGCGATAGCAAGTCAGCAGACTGAAGAGCGTACCAAAAGTCAGACAGACCGCCTGAAACACGATGCCGTGGAACTGAGTTTCGTAAGCCGCGGAGATCGCCCCCATCACGGCACCTTCACCCACCGCATAAACCGGAGCCAGCAAGGCGGCCCATTGCGGTTTGAAAAACAGCGCGATGCCGGCGATCAGCGCAACGACCAAGCCGCCCACCACAAAGGGCAAGACTCCAGGAAGTCCACCCGCCGTACGCATCTGATTCCAGACGACTCCCGCAGAAGCGCACAACAACACGAGCAACATCATTGTCTTCGTCGCGGTGCCTTGCAGAGTCATCACATCGGAGCGTTCGGCCGAATAGCCCTCGATACGTTCAAAAGTCGATTCGTTCAAAGTCGGATTCGCAGTTCGCATGGCTGATTCCTCGGCGAGTGATAATTTTTCTTCCAATCGGTGTGCGGATGCTAACAAGTGTTTGCTGACATCAGCAATTCGAGAACGGCGATCTACGAGGTCAGATTCTGCCGTCGCCACAAAGCCAATCGCGGTGGCAACTCGTCCGGCCGAGCCGTTCCTGTCGTGGCCAACTGCTGCACGGTGATCGACGCCACCAAGTTGCCGATCAATGCCGCTTCGGGAAGTGTCGCTCCACTGGTCAGCGCGATCACGGCTCCGGCAGTAACGCTGTCTCCCGCGCCGGTCGGATCGATCGGGCCGGAAACCGTCACTCCCGGAACGTGGGTCAACTCGGGATCACTCACAAACAGCCCACGCTCACCGAGCGTCACACACACGGGAGCCTGCGTCTTCGCTTTCAAAGCGGGCAGTGCCGCACGAAGGCGATCCAATTCGATCCGTTCGTTCGGCAACGGGTTCGCGTGGTCGACTGCTTCAAACTGATTCGGCTTGATGATCATGTGCCGAAAATCGTGAATGTGCCGACGGCTGTCGGCCCAGAACGGAATTTGCGGATTTCTTGCCGCTCGTTCCGCCAACGCATCGCGCATCGCCGCGGTGATGATGCCGCAATCGTCATCCACAACTTGATCCAGCACGATGACCGCATCGACCACCGGCAGCACGCAGTCGAATGCCTTCAGGACATCGTCGATGAGTGTTGCTGGTGTCGGCTTACGATTCTTCGTGTCGTACCGCTCATGCTCGCCGGCCAGACTTGGATCATGCAGGTCTCGCGGTTTGAGGTACGTCGGCGTCATAATCTCGCCGCATGTCAGCAACCCGTCCGTCGAGGCTCCGATCTTCCGCAAGCAACTTCGCAAGTCATACGCCTCGCCGTCATCGCCGACCGCTCCGATCGCATGCAGTGTCCCACAGCCGAGTGCCGCGAGGTTGTTCACGACTGTCCCAGCCGCTCCCGCGAACCGCCGAATCGCGACCACCTGATTCGCGTTCAAACCGGTTTCAAACGACGGCTCATCCAGCGCGTGCTCGACTTCGAGATATTTATCGAGAAAGAAATCCCCGATCACGGCGATTCGCCGCGACGGGAACTGAGCAATGAGTTGCGTGAGGCGTTCGGGAGTCATGGCGGGAAAACTCGAAACTCGAAATCCGAAACTCGAAAGGAAACAATGACGCTGGCCGTCATATTTCGGGTTTCGAGTTTCGTGTTTCGAGTTTCATCACGGCATCGTACAGCGCCGGGACGGTCGCCTTGTGGTCGCCTTGAACATAGAAACTCTGCCCGCCGTCGGCGACGGTGCGGACGAGGATCGTCTTGAACGGGCGAAAGTAATAGCGCGGGTCGGTCTTCGGGGCTTCCTGCGAAAGATCGTCACCGAGGCTTGGCAGATCGAAAACAGCAGTGGTGAAGTGGCAAATCTTCTCGCCGCGCGGATGCGCGACGTTGCGAGCCATCGCCAGCGCTTTGAGATACACCTCCGGTCCCATCACGGCCGAGCCGATGTTGAGGAACACACCTCCTTCGAGCTTCGTCACTGATTGCGTGAAGATCAGGAAGTCGGTGTACGAGGTCGCTCCGGCGGCGGCTCCGTCGAAGTTCGGATGCTCGTGGACGATGTCTTGTCCGATGCAAACATGAACCGAGACGGGGACTCGCAGCCGATATCCCGCCGCGAACACGCTCGTCTCACGATACGGAAATTGCTCCTCCTCGATCATCCGGCCGACGGCTTCACCGAAACCGAGACCATCACGATGCCCGGCCGTCACGGCGTCATTCAACTTGCTCGTTTCCTGCCACAAGCCGAATTGTCCCTCGCTGACGTACTTGGCAACGCTCTCGCACGTCTGGCCGATCATCGC
>JAYVSP010000725.1:0-4461 GCA_043775215.1 Planctomyces sp.
GCAATCGAAGCGGCCACAGACATTTTGAGATTTCGAGGTTCCATTTTCCTTGAGATTTGGAACTTCGGATTTGTGATTTGCGGCTCGGCCGCGCTATTCTTTACGCGGGGAAGAATGAGGTTTTTCCGATCAGCCGGAACGCGCTAGCGCGCCCTGACGGTCGCGGCTCAATTCCTTCACCGGCTCTCCGCGTTGAGCGTTTGTTCGTTTGACTCGACTCGGAGAGCCAAACTACGGAAACACGGACTATTATTCTTGGGCGCATATGTGGCCAAATCGTGGTCGCCGAACCGAGATTTGGCCACTTAGACCTCTTCGAGTTTGAAACTTGACGCTTTGAATCAAGTTTTTGGGAACACTAATCGGCACTCATCTTCGCTAATCTATTCTTCACGCGGCAGAAAATGAGGCGGTAACTGATCACGGCCTCATTTTCTGCCACGTGAAGAATAAACTCACAGTTTGATGCGACCAACCAACAATCACTCAGTCGCCAAGACTGTGCCTTCCGTGGTTATATTCCTGCCGTGACAAGACCTCTCGCCTTCTGTTCGAGGAGCCATGCTCATGAGACTTTCCTTCTCGCTCTGGATGTGTCTGACCCTGCTGACTGTTCAAGCCAGTTGGGCGGACGATTCGATTCTTTACAACCGCGACATTCGGCCGATCCTGACGGACATGTGCTTTCCGTGTCATGGGCCGGACAGTGCGGCTCGAAAAGGTGACTATCGGCTCGACCGGCGCGACGACGCGATTGGCAAGAAAGTCATCGTGCCAGGAAGGCCGGACGAGAGCGAGATGATACGACGCATCCTCTCCACCGACTCCGAGGAGGTGATGCCGCCGCCGGCCACAAAGAAGGTGCTGACAGCGGGACAGAAACAGTTGCTCAAGAAGTGGATCAGTGGCGGCGCGGACTATCAGCCACACTGGTCGTTCATCGCACCGACTCGACCTGAGCCGCCGAAGGTCAAGAATGAATCGTGGATCAGGAATCCGATCGACCGCTTTATCCTGGCGAAACTCGAAGAACAGGGACTAACTCCGGCAGCCGAGGCGGATCGGCGTACGCTGGCTCGCCGCGCGTCTCTCGACCTCACCGGATTGCCTCCCACGGTGGAGTTGGTCGAAGAGTTTGTGGCCGATCAGGCTGCGAACGCGTACGAGACATACGTGGACAAACTTTTGGCGTCGAAACACTGGGGCGAGCATCGCGGCCGGTATTGGCTCGACGCGGCACGGTACGCCGACACGCACGGCATTCACTTCGACAACTACCGCGAGATCTGGGCCTATCGCGAATGGGTGATCAATGCTTTCAACCGCAACCTGCCGTTTGATCAATTCACCATCGAACAACTTGCCGGCGACCTCTTGCCGGACAAGACGCTTGAACAACAGATCGCGTCGGGGTTCAACCGCTGCAACATCACCACCAACGAAGGAGGCACGATCGCCGAGGAGTATTACGTTCTCTACACGCGCGATCGGACGGAAACGGTCTCGCAAGTTTGGATGGGACTGACTGCCGGATGCGCGGTCTGTCACGACCATAAATTCGACCCACTGTCGCAGCGCGAGTTCTATTCGATGGCGGCGTTCTTCAATAACACGACACAGAACGCCATGGATGGCAATGTGCCGAACACTCCGCCGATCATCACGGTCCCGACCGAAGCCGATCGGCCGCGGTTCGCGGCATTGCAGGCGGAAGTCTTGGGGGCGCAGACGGCGAAGGACTCACGTAAAGCGGCGGCTCGGCCGGAATTCGATGAGTGGTTAGCGAAGGCGACTCCCGAAGCACTGAGTGAAGGGGCAACTCCCAAGGATTTGCATCTGCACGCGGCGCTCAATGAGGGGCAAGGCAAAGTCGCGAAGTTCGTCGTCAACGGCGAATCGCGCGACGTGACGCTCAACGACAGTGCGACTTGGACGGCGGGTGTGTCGGCCGCTCAAGGACTGCAAGTGCAGGGCGCGGCCTGCGATCTCGACGATGTCGGCGACTTCGAGAAGGATCAGCCGCTGACTCTGGCCGCGTGGGTCAAGTTGCAACCGAATGATTCATCGGGAGCGATCGCGTCGCGCATGGACAAACCGACCGAACATCGCGGCTGGGACTTCTGGGTCCAGGGACGCCGCATCGGCATGCACATCGTCAGCAACTGGCCGGAAGATGCGTTGAAAGTCGTCGCACAAGCTCAGGTCAACGGGAATGAGTGGACTCACGTGGCCGTGACTTATGACGGATCCAACAAAGCGGCTGGCGTGAAGATTTACTACAACGGCCAACTGCAAAAGAACAACGTCGAGAACAACAAGCTCAAAGGCTCGATCAAGACCAGCGTGCCGTTTCGCATCGGTTCTCGCAGCTCGGGCGAACCGCTGGCTGCGGCCGGCATTCAAGATCTGCGACTCTATAAACGAGTACTCCCGCCGGCCGAGGTCGCTGCGATTGCCAAGATCGCGAAGTTCAGCGGCATCCTCGCAAAGGCCGCCGATCAACGCACCGTCGCTGAGACGAACGAACTCTTCCCATGGTGGCTCGATGCTCTCGATAAGCCTTGGCAAGAACTCGGCGAGAAGCTCGATGCATTGGACCGCGAACAGAACGAGATTAAGTCGCGCGGCACGATCGCGCACGTGATGAATGAGAAGTCCGAAGAGGCGATGGCGTATATCCTCGCCCGAGGTGAGTACGACAAACGGAAAGACCCCGTGAAGCCAAACACGCCCGCTGCACTGCCGGCGTTTCCGGTCGAAGCTCCGAAGAATCGCATCGGCTTCGCTCAGTGGTTGCTGCGGCCGGAGCATCCGTTGACCGCACGCGTTAACGTGAATCGCTTCTGGCAAGAGGTCTTCGGCACCGGTCTGGTAAAGACGTCTGGCGACTTCGGGATCACCGGCGAACTGCCGTGGCATCCCGAGTTGCTCGATTGGCTGGCCGTCGACTTCCGCGAAAGTGGCTGGGACGTGAAACGCTTCTTCAAGTTGATTGTGCTGTCGAACACCTATCGGCAAGCGGCGATCACGACGAAAGAAAAGCTCGAACGCGACCCGCAGAACCGCCTGCTCTCGCGCGGCCCGCGCTTCCGTATGGATGCCGAAATGGTCCGCGACTATGCCCTGGCGGCGAGCGGTTTGCTGGTTCCGAAGCTCGGCGGTCCGAGCGTCAAACCCTATCAACCGGACGGCGTTTGGGAAGCGGTCGCGATGATCGGCAGCAACACCCGCGACTACAAACGGGACTCCGGCGAGAACCTGTATCGCCGCAGCCTCTACACGTTCATCAAACGCGCGGCCCCGCCCGCTTCGATGGAAATCTTCAACGCGACCGCGCGCGAAACCTGTACCGTCCGTCGCGACCGCACTAACACGCCGCTGCAAGCACTCGTCACGCTCAACGACGTGCAACATGTTGAGGCCGCGCGCAACCTCGCTCAGATCGTGCTCAAGACCGGCGCTGATGCGTTCGACTCGCGAGCCGACCTGCTGGCGAAACGCCTGCTCGCTCGTCCGTTCCGCGCCGACGAGCGAGCGGTCGTGAGTGCCTCACTGACCGATTTGCTGGCCCACTACAAAGCTCATCCCGACGACGCGAAGCAACTGATCGCGTTCGGCGAGTCGAAGCCCGATGCCAGCCTCGACCCCGCGACGCTCGCGGCCTGGACGATGTTGACCAATGAAGTGCTGAATTTGGACGAAGTGCTGACGAAATAAGGCTGACGAAATCAGTACGAACCCTGGGAACCCGTTTCGAGGCAGCTCGCATGAAGTCCCGCAATGCAAAGTTCCAGCCGATCCCCGTTGAACTGATTGAACGTCGGATTCACATCGTTCGCGGACAGCGCATGATGTTGGATTCCGACCTGGCAGACCTGTACGGCACGACGACCGCGGCGCTCAATCAGGCCGTCAAGCGGAACCTCGATCGGTTCCCTGATGAATTCTCATTTCTCCTTATACAACAAGAGGTTGCAAGCTTGATATCACAAATTGTGATATCAAGTTCGGAGCATGGAGGGCGTCGAAAGCCGCCTCGCGTGTTTACTGAACATGGCGTTGCCATGCTGTCCAGTGTGTTGAACTCGCCGATGGCCGTGCATGTGAATATTCAAATCATTCAGACGTTTGTCCGAATGCGTCGGCTCCTCGCCACGCCGGGCGAATTGGTCTCCCAGCTTCAGCAATTGGCCGAGACCGTGCAACTGCACGATCACCAAATCAAAGCGATCGCCGACGTCCTCACCCAGATGATGGAACCTCCGCCCGATCCGGACAAGAAGGGACGTATTGGATTTCAACCAACGAACCAAGACGATTGAATCTTCTCTTTCGGGGTGACGTGCCAACGAAGTTAACTGGAAGGCTCTTCCGGTGTTCCGGGGAGGCCAGTTTCCAAGCCACGGATGAAACACGGATTGAACACGGATCAGGACAGCGAACAAGGCCAATTAGAATCGA
>JAYVSP010000726.1:0-9998 GCA_043775215.1 Planctomyces sp.
ATCCTCAGTCGCGGCAAGTAGCCGTTCGGATTTCGGGCGTTGTGTTTCTTTCGGATTTGGTTCTTTGGTTTTCGGATTTGCGGCTTCGCCGCGCTATAGAGTTAGGGCTGAGGTATCCACTGGAATACCAACCATGCTCACTTGCCGTCAAACATCCGAACTCAAGCAGACGCCAGCGGGCAAGGGCGACAAAGTTCGGAACCATAGCCTGCACCAACAGCGCTTCGTTGAGGACTTTTTAACGCTTTGCCTCGACGCACCACTGTCCGAGCGTTTGATTGATTTGCAACAGCCGCTGTCCGTCCTCGACGTCAGTACCAAGACCACTCGAGTCGCGATCGAACTTTGCCGTCACCCCATAACGTGCCGAGTCACGTCAGTGAGTCGTTGCTCCAAAGTCGTCGCTTTGGCCAAACGGGATGTTGTTCGCGCCGGTCATTCGGCGGCGATCCATATCAAATTCGCCGATGTTCAACAGTTGCCCTTCGCGGATGACTCCTTCGACGCGGTCATTTCCCATGACTTCATCCATTGCATTCCCACGCCGAGCACCATCGTCGCCGAACTGCTTCGAGTGCTCCGGCCCGGCGGAGTGATCTTCATTCGCGATCTGATTCTACCCAACTCGGCGCTGACAGACGTTCGCGATTTGGCGGATAAATCCGGCATTCCCGCATCCGCCGTGACTCAATCGTCCGACGGATTTTGGACGCTGGCTTGGTTGAAGGTGTGATCGTCGCACGAGTGAAGGGTCGGGAGTCCTTTTCCGGTCGGCATTGTGGTGCTCCGCGCGCACCGCACGCCGCGGGCACGCGCGGCGCGTACGGCATCCGATGACCGATCCCGCGCATGCCTGCGGCGTGCGGTTAAACAACTTATTTGGAGAGCCGGCGGCGTTCGTGTGCGCTCCGTTCGGGAAATGTCAAAAAGCCCCACTGCAATGCTTCGTCTTGCCGGTATTGTTTGCCGAGCGTCAGTGCGGTTGTCGCCTTCGCCAGTTCGTAGCCGAGATAGAACGCGTGGGACGAATCGACCGGCACTGTCCGAGTGATGTCGTCGAACAATTCATAGGCATCGGTCCCGTGCCAGTAGCCGTCGCGACTGATCAGGTGCAGTTCACGCCGTTCGACGAAGATTCGAAAGTTTGCATCTCGAATCTGAGTGGCCAGCCGATGCAGAGCTTCTTTGCCCATCTCGCGGATTTTTGGGTCGCGGAGCATGACCAACCCTGAATTCACATGCTTCGGCAACACTCGTTGAGTCACTGAGTACCGCATCACTCGGCGAGCCAGATCAAATTCCTTGACGGCGGAACGGCACCAGTTGACCACTTCAGTCGTCAACACGCTGCGAATGCCCAGTTCCTGGCAAATCGCCGCCAATAGAAAGTTCAGCCCGGCGCTATCGACCTCAGACAACTCCGTCAAATTTCCGACGCCCATCATCATCGCGGCCTCCGGCCAACATCGTCGGGCCTCAAAGTATCGAGCCACGGACGCCGCGAAACCGAAGCCGATTGGTTCCAGAATCGGATCGATGCGATGGGTCCGGCCGGCGGCGTTCAGCCGATCCATTGTTCGCTGTAACGACGCCATGTCTTGCGGTTGGTCGGGGATCACCACCAATTCGGCATCACACTCGGCCAACCATTCGCTGTTAGAACTATTGGCGCTAAGCACCAACTCGGCGCCCGCTTCGACCGCCAGTTCGACCTCGCGACGATCGAAACTGTCGATTGAGACTCGAAATCCTTCCGACCGCAACAGTCGCGTGACGTCTCCGGCGCGCGGCCAGTTTTCGTCCGGAACGCACCCCAGATCAATGACGTCGGCGCCGGCATCGCGATACCGCGCTGCCTGCGCGAGTAAGTCTTGATCACTTAGTCGCGGCGCGTGATTGATCTCGGCAAGAATTTCGATGTCGTACTGGCTCAAGTCCGGCGGCGATTTCGCTTGGCCGCCAAAATACTCCGGCAGATCAAACAAGTCCTTCGGACCGCGTTCGAACGGAGCGCCGAACTTTTGCGTCAATAGCTCCACATCGCCGCCGCACCAACCAGGAATCACGATTCGATCGAACCGCGATGCCAGTTGCAGTTTTCGCGACACGAAGTCAACCGACATCAACGCCGCGACACTGATCCCCAACACGGCGACGTCGTACTCAAACCCCGCGTTCGGAGCAAATCTGGCCAGTAACTCGCGCAACGAACCTTCGGCAAGTCGTCCCGTCACGAACAAGATGCGTTCGACCGGCATGTTGATCGTCTCGAAAATTTGGAGTGCGGTGATGCATCACCGCTTTCATTTGCGGCGGAGCCGCTTTCATTTGAAACGCGGAGTTTCTGTTCTCAATGAATGCGTGCTGCTTTTCAGAAAGGAAAGCGACTCCGCTGCAAAGAAAAGCGGTGATGCATCACCGCACTCCAAATGTCACCGCACCGCGCCGCCGTTGACGTAAATCATCTGCCCTGTCAGGTAACTGGCCTCCCGACTGGCAAGAAACCGAGCCACAGCCGCGACGTCTTCCGGTGTCCCCCAACGTTTGAGCGGCGTTTCGCGAAGGACTCGTTCTTGCCAGATTGGACTCGCCCCCTCACCCCACTTCGTCCGAATCCAACCGGGTGCAATGCAGTTGACTCGGACTTTCGGGGCAAGGCTGACCGACAACGATCGTGTGAAGCCCATAATCGCGCTCTTCGCCGCTGCGAACAACTCACCGCTATCGCCTTCCATGCCGTGTTCAGCTTGATCCCAACCAATATTGAGAATCGTTCCGCCGCCAGCCTCGATCATTTTGTCACCGACCAGGCGACTCAACAGGAGCGTGCTGCGAATGTCAATTTCATACAGCCGCTGCAGTTTTTGAGAGAATTCCCACGCCGCGGCATCTCCCGTTAGCAGATCAGCTCCGGCGTTGTTCACCCAGACGTCAACGCCCCCTAATTCTGACCAACAACGCTCAACGAACGCCGCCAGCCCACTTTCGCAGCCGAGATCCGCCATCACCACGACAGCTTGGCTTCCCAACTGTCGCAATTCTTCAGCAAGACAGTTCGCGGCCGTCACGTTGTGGCAACCATGTACGAGCACATCCGCACCCGCACGAGCAAATTCGGTCACGATGGCACGTCCAATGCCTGAAGTCGAGCCGGTTACAACGGCCCGAATTTTCGTCAAACTGGCGAACTCGACGGGCTTCACGCAATTACTCCTCGACAGACATTTAAGGAATCTGGCAGTTGAGATCGTTGACGGTGGTCAGGTACGTCGAGATAATCCCCGTCGATCTGTTTTGGCCCATCGACAAGTCAGCAAATCTTGCATGTGAATTGAGCATATCAGTTGGCGGTTCCGCCGAAGTATTGCCTCTCAACCCGGGCAAACTCAACTTCTTGGATTCCAGTCTTCAGCGTTTTCTCATTGACTTCAAGGCATTTTGCGAACCGTTTCAGGTCGGGCACGACGCCCAACTTGAGCCTGTCTGTATTCTTGGCTTGTGACTTGCACTTGCCGGAACAGTTCATTTCGCGTTCTGCCACAAGGAATTCCTCTTGGCCGATCGCCCAGAAAACATCATCCCGAAGGTCTCACCAGCGGCGCCGCTCGAACCTTCAGAATCATTACCGGAGCAAACCGAGGAAAACATGCTTGAACTTGCCGAACCCCCCGTTCGCCGAAAAAAAACGACTCCTGAAACCCAACTACCGGATCAGTTGGAGCGTCAGTTGGTCCAGATGTTCAAACTTCTCTCCGACGAAACACGCCTCCGTGTGCTGATGTACTTGTACCGCGAAGGCGAATTGCACGTATCGGCTTTGTGCGAACGACTACAACAAAGTCAACCAGCCGTCAGCCATCATTTGGCCTTGTTGCGCAGCGCCGGTCTGATCGGCTGCCGTCGCGATGGTAAACACAACTTCTATTCGATCCTGCAAACTCACTTCCATCGCGTGGTGGCCGCGCTGTTCCAAACCATCGCCGATCCCGCCAAGTCAGAGTTTCGGTTCGAAGATTTCGTCGTGACTCCCCGCCCGCGCAGCGAAGCATAGCAGCGAATTCTGAGGGTCTGCATTCGCCGTGTCCTTTGATTCGTCGTAACCTATTCGTATTCGTTATCGAATGAGCACGACGAATCGAAGGACACGATGAATGCAGACAAGAGTGAGGCGATTCTTTGAGTTGCTGTGGTTCGTCAGCGTCGCCTTCATGCCGTTGGTCACTGTGCAGATCGTGACTGTGCAGATCGTGACTGCGCAGATCGTGATTGCGCAGATCATCCCTGCTAGATCATCGGACGAGCGGCTCACGTTGGATCTGGATAGCGCCGTCGCGAAGCGGCTTGCCACGGTTGAGGATTTCGTCGCCGAGAAGCAGTGGGAAGTCGTCGCCGGTTTGTTGCGACAGACGCAAATCGAGAAGCCGGATAAGCTGATTCTGATCGCTCCCGGCTGGTTCGTCAGTGCCGCGAGGTACTGTCAGTGTCGAGCCGGCGTGTTGCCTCCCGCCGGTTTGGCCGCTTATCGCCGTCAGGTCGACGCGGTTGCCAAGAATTGGCATGACGCTGCGGAACTTGCCCACCGATCCCGTGTTGGTGGTGAAACGCCTTATGGCTACGACAGCCAAATCACCTGGCGAAAGATCTTGCGACAGGCGTTCGCCAGTTCCTCTGGCGAGATCGCTCTGTCGAGACTTGCCGAACAGGCGTTTGAATCCGGCGACTTCGCAGCCGCGCGAACGTGGTGGGAAATGTTGTTGCCCGCCACCGGCCCTCTTCGGACGGCGGCGGGAATCGGACTCTTGAGATATCCCGATGCCACGCGGGAGGCGGCTCAGGTGCGAGCTCATTTAATCTTGTGCAGCCTGTTCGACGGGCACGTGGCACGCGCCGAAGAGGAACTTGCCGCATTCCGCCGACTGCACTTCGACGCCGTCGGCCACCTAGCCGGAGAAGAAGGTCGGCTCGTCAACTTGCTGACCACAGTCGCCAGAGGTCACATCTCAATCGGCCAAGTACGTGACGTGCCCAAACTCGAACAGCGACTCTGGACGGCGACATTGCCGCCTCCCGTCTGGGCCAATGCAGATGCTGGCGGTGCAGTTGTAGATCAGGTTGATCTCTTTCCGGTCATCACTGACAACGTGCTTTGCGTGACCAACGGCGAATCGATTTTCGCATTCGATGTCGCAACGGGACGGGCAAAGTGGTCAGAGGCAGCGAATCGCGGCAGTGAATCGCAGGCAGCCGTTATTCATTCACTGGCGGACCCGATCGCACCGAAGTGGCCGATCTCCGGCCGTCCGCAGCAAACGCTGACCGTCTGTGGCGAGCGGTTGTATGCGCGCTTGGGGACTCCCGTTACCGGCCGAGCCAAACAAGAGTCGCAGGCACACAGCGAAATCGTCGGACTCGACATCGCCACCCGTGAAGGCAAACTCGTGTGGCGAGTCGCCGCGGAAGAGGTCGATCCGCAAGATCCGCTCCAGGCCGCCGCGCCGTGGTGTTTTGAAGGTTCGCCCGTTGCCGACGGGCGGCACGTATTTGTCGCGATGCGGCGCAGCTTGCCACAGGAGCAAATCAACGTCGCCTGCTTCGACGCCGACTCGGCGCGGTTATTGTGGAATCGCAAAGTCGGAATCACGGTCGCCTCGACCGATGAGACCGTGAACTCGACCAGCCATCTGCGGCTGACATTGGTCAACGAAAGTCTGTTCCTCTCGACCGACGCCGGCGCGATTGCCGCGTTGGAGGCAGACGATGGTGCAATCCGTTGGTTGCGGACTTACGGTTCCGAGTCTTCGTTCACGCCGCGCGAGCGCCGCCGCGAGGGCTTCACTCCGCCTCTGTTTCACGCCGGCGTGTTGTACGTTGCGCCTTTAGATAGCCGATTGCTACTGGCCATTCACGCCGAAAGTGGACTGCGGCTGTGGCAGCGTGAATGGCCCGACCCGATTCAATATCTCTTGGGCATTTCCGGTGACACACTGATCGTTTCAGGTCGATCGTTATGGGGAATTGATCTCGCGACAGGCGAGCCAACATGGCCTCACCGCCGCATCGGCAACGACGATCCCGAAGGTTCCTCGTTCGGGAAAGGAGTGCTCATCGACGACAATATCTGGTGGCCGAATCGCGACGAACTTCTCGTTGTCGCCGCCACCTCAGGCCAGATCATTCGTCGAATCCCTCTGCGCGAATCGATCGGCCAAACCAGCGGCCATCTCACCGCCGCCGGTCAATTTCTGATGATCACTCAAGCGAACCGAGTCACGGTGCTGGGACCGCAAAGGCAGTGATCAATCCGGTGTCAGGCACTTCGGAATTTGGGAATTGGCCCATCAAGATTGCGTGCGAAACCAGCAACATTCGGCCAATTCCGAAATTCCGAAGCGCCTGACCTTCGAGTTGGGGAACTATCGAGCCAGCGATTCAACCGCGCAAAGTTCCGCGCCGTTGACTTCCTCGGGCATGGAGCCGTTGGGCTCAGCCGCATTTTCGGCGGCGAGATTGTCGAGGTAGGTACGCAGGTAGTCCACCGTTTCATCCACCGTGTCAGCTTGAATGAGAAGGAGTTCTCCGTGGCGCTGAGAGGAGAGCGCACGCTCAACGGCATTCACGGCACCGCTAATTTCGTCGATCTGTTGCGTGCGTCGCGCGGGAACTGATTCGATCCCTTGACGGAAGAGGCGGATGATTTCGCCGGGGGCTCGGCCACGGAGGTAATGATCTTCGTATAGGATTACACGGTCGAAAGACTCGGCCAGAAGTTGGCCTTGCCGGTGCATGTCGGCGTCGCGGCGGTCACCGGCGGTCGAATAAACGACGGTACGATGGGTGTGCGGGTAATTCTTAAGGGCATCAATGAGCGCAACCAGCGCTGAGGCATTGTGACCGTAATCGACGATCACCGTACCGCCGCGAATCTTCAGCACATTGAATCGGCCAGGACTGGCCTCGAGATTTGCAGCGAAAGATTCGACCCGCGCGCGGATGATGTCCAGGCTGATGCCCAAGCCCCACGCGGCAGCGATCGCGCACAACGAATTCTCGACTTGGAAACCAATTTTGCCGGCATGCGTCAGCGGGATGCGGTCCAGGGAAACGAGCGGTTCTTCGCGCGAGCCTTCAGCCAGCACAACGTGGTGCTCTTTGACAAAGATGGCTCGGCCGCCGTTTGCCCGGTGTTCGACGATGACCGAATGCTGCCCGTCGATCGCAAAGAAGATGACTTTCCCTTTGCATTTGGGAGCCATCGTGACCGTGTGCTCGTCGGTGGCGTTGAGCACCGCATAGCCGGTCGGCTGGACAACGTCCACAATGACTCGCTTGACCTGAGCCAGTTTTTCCAGGGTTTCAATATCAGACAGGCCGAGGTGATCTCCTTCACCAATGTTCGTCACAACCGCGACATCGCATTTGTCGAAGCCGAGGCCGGCTCGCAAGATTCCGCCGCGAGCGGTCTCCAGCACGGCCATTTCGACTTCGGGATTCAGCAGCACGTTGCGAGCACTGAGCGGTCCGCTGCAATCGCCGTTGTCGATGCGGCGGTCGTCGATGTAGATACCGTCCGTGCATGTGTGAGCGACGGTCGCTCCGGTCCCTTTGAGAATGTGCGAGATGAATCGCGTCGTCGTCGTTTTTCCATTCACTCCGGTGACGGCGACGATCGGAATGCGACCGTTGTCCCCTTCGGAGAACAGCGTGCCGATGATCGCTTCGCCGACGGGACGTGGCTGACCGTCCGAGGGGGCAAGATGCATTCGCAGGCCGGGAGCGGCGTTGACTTCAACAATGGCTCCGGTTCCGGGTTCGCACGGTTGGCTGATGTCGATCGCGACGACGTCGATACCGGCAACATCCAGGCCGACCATGCGCGACGCCGCGACGGCCCGGGCAATCCAATCGGTGTGAACTTTGTCGGTAACATCCACGGCCGTGCCGCCGGTGCTCAGGTTGGCGTTGCGGCGAATGAGCACTCGCTGACCAGCGGGGGGAACAGATTCGGGCGTGAAACTCTGTTCTTTGAGCACGACCAACGCGGCGTCGTTGAGGTGCATTTTGCTGAGCACCGTGCCGTGATGCTCACCGCGTCGCGGGTCTTGGTTGACGATGTCGACGAGTTGCGCGATCGAGTGCATGCCGTCGGCGATGACATTGGCCGGCTCGCGCCGCGCCGCCGCAATCAATTTGCCGCCGATCACCAGCAGGCGATAGTCGCAACCAGGAATGTATTTCTCAACGATCACCTTCGAGCTTTCCTCGTGAGCGATCTCATAAGCCCGCACGACTTGTTCTTTGGTGGAGAGGTTCGTCGTCACCCCACGGCCTTGATTGCCGTCTTGCGGCTTCACGACAACAGGAACTCCGATTTCTTCCGCCGCTTCCCAAGCGTCATCGGCGGACTCGACGGGCCGACCTTCCGGAACGGGCACGCCGATTCCGGAAAGTAAATCGCGCGTCAGGTTCTTGTCCTGAGCGATCGCCTCGGCAATCGCCGTTGTGCGATCGGTCTCCGACGCCAGAATGCGCCGCTGTTTGCAGCCGTATCCGAATTGAATCAGGCTTCCCTTGTTGAGCCGCCGATACGGAATGCCTCGTGAGGTCGCGGCCTTCACGATCGCCTTAGTGCTGGGACCGAGACCGAGGTCTTGAGCCATCTCTTTCAGTCGTTCGACTTCTTTTGCAACATCAAACTCACGGCCGTGTACAGCCGCGAGAATCAGTTCGCGGCCGAGCTTTAACGCTTCCTTCCCGACGTCTTCTTCGATGTACTCGACAGCGACCTTGTAGACGCCGACTTCGTTGGTCTCGCGGGCACGTCCAAAGCCGACCGAATGACCGGCCAGCGTCTGCAATTCAAGACTGACGTGCTCCAAAATGTGAGCGAGATAGGTTCCGCGTCGCAAACGTTGGAAGAATCCGCCACGCTCACCCACGCTGCAACGATGTTCGATCATCGTTGGCAGCCAAGTCATGAGTCGGTCATTGAAACCGGGAATTTCTTCCGATGACTTGTCTTTGTACTCGCCCAAATCCACCCAAGCTTCCAGGACCGGAAAGTTCGCCCAAATATTCGGTCCACGAAGCACCAAAACTTTTCTGAAATCCATGATTCCTGCGCTTGGCCCCGTCAGTGGGGCTGACTCAAAGAGGGAGAACAGTAGGCGGGAAGGCGGGAAGGGCAGGCTTTTTTGAAATCTCAAACTGTTATCGGCTAGAGGGCAGCAAAGCTTGTTGGGATTGTGCTGCCGAACAACGCGAGCGGGGGGCGTCAGTCCCTTGAAGTAATCGGGTCTGACACACGCCTTATTCAAGGGACTCACGCCCCCCGCTCACCACATTTGGTACTCATTGTGGTGCGCCGCTCTGCGTCGCACTTCACGCCGCGGAGCGGCCTGCCACATCGTGCGGCTCAGCCGCTCTGCATTTTGATTTTGGACAAGTTCTGATTATTGATCGCATCTTCGCCTTTGCGCAGACCACATTGCTCGAAAACTACTGCGAAACGGACAACTGGCCGAACTCGCGTGTTTCCAGCCAATGGAAGTTTGGGTGAAAGCGGCGAGTCCTGGTCGGACTCGCACAAGGAGTGAGATAGCGAGCGATACGCTCTGCCGAGGGTGACCTTTGAGGGCAAGGCCGGTGCGTCGCTGCACCGGGACTCACGGGAATCCTGACGGAGAGCAACCCTGCTCCCGACGGTATTCATCAATCGGGCGAGATTTAATCATTTCCGCCACCATCATTGCAATCCCCGCACGACATTTTTTGAGGTGATCCCGACGGAAAAACAGACCGCATGGTTGACAATGTCGCAGAGAACCGGAAAAAGATGGGGAGCCGTAGGAGTGGTGTTTGCGAATTTCAGATTTTTGCCGTCGTGACCATCGCATTTCTTTAAGGCTCTTCCGGTGTTCCGGGGAGGCCAGTTTTCAAGCCACGGATGAAACACGGATTGAACACGGATCAGGACAGCGAACGAGGCCAATTAGAATCGA
>JAYVSP010000727.1:0-7466 GCA_043775215.1 Planctomyces sp.
GAATCTGAGTTTCGCAGGAAAAAAGAAGCCGCCTTTCAAAATGCCTTGAAGTCGACCAACCTGACCGACGACGAAAAGAAACTTCTCGATGATGGTGCCAAGTCGTGGGCTTATCGATTCACGATGAAGAAGTATCGCGAGGAAGAGGCTCCTCCCAAAAAAGGGGACACCAAGGAAAAGGCAAAGACAGGCGCGCCGAAGGAACGGCTGCACGACCTGCGTAAGAATGTGCTCAACGCCATCAAGACGTATTCGATCAACTCCAAACCAGCCGCAGGCCGTGAATACTTCCTCAAAGTCCTGACGGAACGGCTGGGGGAACTGCTCGACAATCACTTCCTCGTGCGACTGAATGCCGTATTGCTTCTCGGTCAGTTGCAAGCCGACTATCCGAAGAACGCTGACCCGACCCCGTATATCGGCTCGTACACAGTTCTGTTGAAAGTCATCAAAGACGAGAAGCAGCATGCGGCATTGAAGGTGGCCGCCGCACGCGGACTGACGCGCATCTGTCGCAGTCCAGCGCTCGACGTCAATGACAAACGGCGCGTCGAAATCGCGATGGCACTGGTGCCCGAGTTGGCCAAGAAAGAAACCTTCTGGTGGTATCAGATGGCCTTGGCCGAATGCCTGGGAGCGGCCGGAATCATTTACGATCCGGCCAACAAACAGAATCCAGTCGTCTTACAGGTTTTGTTCGACGTACTCCGCGATCCAAAACGAGATTGGCAGGTGCGTACCAAGGCCGCGGAAGCAATCGGTTATTTGCCGTTGGAAGGCGGCTTGAACGTGGCTCCGATCGTGCATGAAATGGTCAAACTGGGCCAGCAGATTGCGCAGGGTTACAACGCCAATCCGAAACGAGAAGCCTGGAACAACCACGTTGTGATACTGTACTTCGCCTTCAAGGCGCCGAATGCCACAGTGAAGGTGGCTGGCGGCAAACGCAAACCCGGTTTGCTCGAAGCTCTGCCAAGTTCACGGGAAGTGAAGGATGCTTACGAGCAGATTGTCTTGATTGCCGTGCATGTGCTCAACTCGGCGGGAAAGCCGTTTTCGGCGGATCAGTTGAAGACGCTGGAGGAGTGGCTGCAAAAAAATAAACCGAGCAAACCGGATATCGCCGGTCGTCCGTAACCGAAGTGTTTCATCGTCTATGAGAGGCGAAGGTGTTCTGCATGGCGGCGTCTCTTGAGTTCTTGTTGATCCTCGACTGCCCCAATGCATTACGCGCCTGAATCGTCACGAGAATTTCTGCCCGTTGAATCGGGTGGAACTTCAGACGATCGCAACTCCCGCAGCTTTCATTATCGGTCAGCACCGATCTATTTGCTGACCGCCGTTGTGGGCGTGTTGTTGCTGGCCGACGTCGCATTGGGGATTGTCGGTAGCTCGCCGATGGGGATCCCTCCAACCGTTTTGCCGATCGCACCGAGTTCCGATTGGTGGGCGAAACTACTGACGACGCGAATGCTGTTCGGCTTTCGCTTGGCCTTGCTGGCTGCGGTCCTAGGCGGCGCGAGGATTCTGTATCAGACGCTGGACGGGTTGCTTTCGGGCAAAGTCGGAGCGGACCTGGCACTGACGATTGCCTGTTTGGCGGCGATCGTGTTGGGCGAGCACACGACGGCCGCATTAGTCGTCTTCATCGCGCTGTGCGGCGAGAGCATTGAAGGCTACACCGTGGATCGTGCTCAACGGGCGATCCGCCGGATCTTTCAGTTGTGCCCGCGGACGGCGCGAGTTCTTGTCGGCGACAACGAGCAGGAAATTCCGGTCGAACAGGTTGTTGAAGGGGACATGCTCGTTGTGCGTCCCGGTGAGCGAATGCCGGTGGACGGAGTCATCGCTGCGGGACAGTCGGCGGTCGATCAGAGTGCTCTTACCGGCGAAAGCGTTCCTGTGGACAAAGGAATCGGCGACGCGGTATTCGCGGGAACGTTGAATCAATTCGGAGCGTTGCGAATCACGGCGACGAAGGTCGGGCAACAGACGACGATCGCTCAGATCGTTGAATTGGTCGCGATGGCCACGCAGCGCAAGGCACCGCTCGAACGGACAGCCGATCGGTTGGCACGATGGTTTCTGCCGATCGTGCTCGGCGTTGCCGCGTTGACGTTGGTCGGTTGGCGGATCGCGACGGGAACGTGGGCAGCCGGATATTTGCCGGCGCTGAGCGTGCTCGTGGTGGCGTGTCCATGCCCACTGATTCTGGCAACTCCGAGTGCTGTGATGGCCGCGATGGCCTGGCTGGCGCGAACAGGCGTTGTCGTGAAAGGGTCGCTCGCGATGGAGCGGTTGGCCGCGGTCGATACGTTTGTGTTCGACAAGACGGGCACATTGACGCGCGGTGAGTTGGCTGTCGGTGATATGTGGCTGCGTGAAAATGGGGTCGGGAGTCTTTTTCAAGGCGGCGACTCATCCACGTCGAAATCGAACGAGCCTTCCGCCGCCTTGAAAAAGACTCCCGACCCCTTCGCGTCTGCACCCACAGAGACCGACTTACTGCGGCTCGCGGCGATTGCCGAAAAGCGGAGCGAACATCCGATTGCCCGTGTACTCGTCCGCGAGGCCGAGGCTCGGCAATGCGTCATCACCGGCGCGGATGAACTCACGGCTCATCCAGGTGCGGGAGTTGTGGCTGTCGTGAGGAATGAGCAGTTGGGTGCGTGGGCGGATTTCAATTCCCGATTTGTGAGCGGCACGGCGCTAGCCGCCGGTGAGCTTGCACAACTACCGGTGGCTAGCGCCATCCCGCTCACATTGAAATCTGAAATCACCGTCGGCAATCGGCGGCTGATGACATCGCGCAACATCAACATCCCGGCAGATGTCGAACAGCGACTGAGTGAATTGGAACAGCAAGGACAGTCGGTGTTGCTGGTGGCTCTCGAACAGCAACTTCTCGGCGCGATCGGGCTGAGGGATGTCCCGCGGGCAGAGACGGCCGCCGTGTTAAATGAACTTCGCGAGGCCGGTGTGCGACAGTTCGCGATGTTGACGGGGGACCGCTACGAGCCGGCGCGGCGCATCGCCGAGCAACTCGGAATCGACAATGTCGAAGCCGAACTGCTACCGGCGGACAAGGCGAAGCGGATTGAAGAGCTGCTCGCGGCGGGACGCATCGTCGCGATGGTCGGTGACGGAGTGAATGACGCACCGGCGCTTGCGACCGCATCCGTCGGCTTAGCGCTGGGCGGAGTCGGTAGCGATCTGGCAGCCGAGGCAGGCGATCTGGTCTTGATGGGCGATCCGCTGCGGCCGTTGCCAGGCTTGCTGAGATTGTCGCGGCAACTGGTGACGGTCATTCGACAAAGCATCTTTGTATTTGCCTTCGGCATGAACGCGATCGGGATGTTGCTGGGCAGCCTGGGCTGGATCAATCCGGCGGTGGCGGCGGTGTTTCACGAGTTCTCGTCGCTGGCCGTGATGTTGAACGCACTGCGTCTGTTGTGGTTTGAGCGGTGGGACCAAACGTGGCTCGGTCGTTTGTCAATCAGCACTGCTGAGATAGTGGACTGGGCGACGGAACGCCTCTCGCCCACGCGGTTGGTGTTTGGATTCCTGGATCATTGGCCGACGCTGGTGCGGTCGGCAGTTGCGGTCCTGGGAGTGTGGTGGTGTTGTTCGGGGATCGTGCTGTTGTCGGAGGATGAGCAAGCAGTTATCACGCGGCTCGGCCGTTTTGAAACGACGCTCGAAGCCGGCTGGCATTGGAGGTGGCCGGTCGGGCTGGAGCGGATTCGTCGCGAGCGAGTGGGCGAACTCCGAGCAATTCAACTTGGATTCCGCTCCTCTCCGTCGCCTTTCAAGGACAGCGGGCTCTATCGAGCTCCGGTCGAATGGGTGAGCGAGCATGCCGACGGCGATTACGAACCGGTCGCGCCGGAATCCTTCACGCTGACGGGTGAAGAAGTCCCGATCGAGGTGACGGGCGAGGTGCAATTTCGGATCGGCGACTTGCGGCAGTTTGCGTTTGCGGTGGCTCGTCCGGACGAGACGTTGCGAGCGGTCTCCGAAAGTGTGCTCCGCGAAGTCATGGCCACAGAATCGCTCGACGCAGTACTGACTGATCGCCGCCGCGAAATCGCAGCTCGCAGCTTAAAACGCATTCGCGAATTGATCGCCGCATACCAGATCGGCTTGGAAGTGCTCGACCTCAATCTGCTCGACATTCATCCGCCGAAGCAAGTGGTGCCGGCGTATCGGCAAGTCGCTGACGCGCTGGAACAGCGTGAGCAATTCATCAACGAGGCCGAGGGCTATTATGCACGCAAAGTGCTGAGCGCGGCGGGCGAGCGTGCGATCCGAGTGCTGACTGACAGCGTCAATGCCGCGCGGCGATTGCCCGACGCCTCGACAACCGGCGGAGTGACGGCGTGGCGACTGGACGATGCGGTGTGGCAGCGTCTGACGGAGAACTTTGATTCCGACGACCGACTTCTCTCAGGCGAAGCCGCCGCGAAGTTGCTGACCGCTCGGCGCGAGAGAACACGAACGGTGCAGGCAGCAACGGGCGCGGCGGCACGCTTCGACAGCGTGCTGAAAGTCTTCGCGGCTCAGCCGACACTGACAGGATTGCATCTTTATTGGACAACGATCGAACAAGTCTTGGCCGCTCGACCGTTGATGATCTTGGACCCGGCGTTGCGCGGCCGGCAGCACTTGTGGTTGACTGAACCAGGACTGTCACCGCCACTGCCGCTGAGCCCCGCGCCGCAGCGGTTGCCGCCTGTCGAGATTCCGGAACCCTAATTCCGGGGTCAGGCACTTCAGAAATTGGCCGGCCGAATAATTCCGAACTGATTCAGCAACATCCGGCCAATTCCGAAATTCCGAAGTGCCTGACCCCTGAGCTGAAACACAACGAGAACAAATCGTGGAACGAGAACAATCAGAACCAATGACATCTCGGCGGCAAACGCTCGCGCTCATCGCGGTCTGCGCCGTGCTGGTTGTCGTCGCTGCGAGTTCGATCGTGCTGGTCGATGAGACCGAATTGGTGATTGTCGAACTGCTGGGACGGCGCGTGGCCGTGTATGACTCGCCCAGTTCGCGCGGATTGCACTTCAAGTTCCCGTGGCCCGTTGGCACGGCTCGGCGATTTGACGCGCGCGTGCAACTCTTCGATCCGCCGGGCCGAGAAATCTTCACACGTGACAAAAAGAACATCACAGTTGAGACGTTCGTCTGCTGGCGAATTGCGCCATCATCCAATGAGATCATTCTACATCCCGTCGAGAAGTTCTTTCGGTCACTCAGCAGTCATGAAGCGGCGGCGGCGCGATTGGAAAGTCGCATTCGGTCGATCGTGGCCACTCGTGTTGGGCAACTCGATTTGAGCAACCTGCTCCGTGTTGCGGACTCCGAATCCGGTCCGAGCGGTGACAAGGTGGGAGTGCTGGAAGATCTCTCACGCGAGATTCGCGACCAATTGCGACGCGGCAAGGCGGATGGCGAAGACCTGCTTGAACGGATGGGGATTGAGATTGTCGACGCACGGATCAAGCGGATCAATTTTCCGTTGGGCAATCAGCAGGCCGTCTTCGAGCGGATGAAGTCCGAACGCCAAAAAATCGCCGACCGTTACCGCAGTGCCGGGCTCGCCGAAAGCACGGTTATCAAAAGTCATGCCGATCGGCAACATGCGGAATTGTTGGCGAAAGCCGATGCCGATGCCGAACGAATTCGCGGCGAGGCAGAAGCCGAAGCAACAGCAATTCTCAATCATGCTCACGCGGCCGACCCTGAGTTCTACCGCCTGCAACGAACGCTCGATGCCTATCGCAAGATATTGAATGACAAAACAACGCTCGTGCTGTCGGCGTCTAGTAGCTTGCTGAAGTTGCTGACCGAAGGAATTCCAAACGATGCGGGTGTGCCCCCGCCGAAAACCACCATCGAGCCGGAGCGCGTTCAGGAGCCGGCCGCATCGGGAGCCCCCTCTCCCTCTCCCTAACCCTCTCCCCGGAGTACCGGGGCGAGGGAACCGGACAAGCAAGAAAGAACGGTCGGCGAGCTGCGCTCGCTTTTCTGACTTCTGACTTCTGATCTCTGACTTCTGATCTCTGACTTCTGGCTTCTGACTTCTGGCTTCTGACTTCTGGCTTCTGACTTCTGGCTTCTGACTTCTGACTTCTGGCTTCTGACTTCTGGCTTCTGACTTCTGGCTTCTGACTTCTGGCTTCTGGCTTCTGGCTTCTGACTTCTGGCTTCTGGCTTCTGACTTCTGGCTTCTGGCTTCTGACTTCTGGCTTCTGACTTCTGATCTCCGACTTCTCCACCCATGAAACGTCTCGTTCTCATCGCTGTTGTGCTCTTTGTGCCCTATCTGCTGACGGGATTCTTCGTCGTGCGCGGGAATGAGTCGGCGGTGGTGCGTCGATTTGGCGCGGTGGTTCGCAATGCCGGCGGCGAAGTGCGGCTGTGGCCGAGTGGCTGGCATTACGACTGGCCGTGGCCGATGGCGACGGTCGATCGAGTCAATCTGAACGAAATCCGCACCCTGAAGATCGGGGACTTGGAACAGGACGCTCCGTCCGCAAGCGGCCTTTTGAGAGCGGTCGATCCCGCGCGGCAGGCGCAATTCCTGAGCGGCGACAAGAACATCCTCAACGTGCAGATCTGCGTTACCTATCGCGTGTCCGATGCGGCAGTAGACGACTTCTTATTCGTAGTGGGATCGCCGGAACGCCGACTGCGAACCCTCGCCGAGTCTGTGCTGGCCGACGCGATGCTGCTCAGCGGAGTTGATTTTGCGCACACGCTGGGCCGCAACGAACTACGGGAGCTGATGACCGACTGGTTGCAAAAGTTGGCTCATGAGCAACGACTCGGTCTGACCGTCGATGACGTGACAATCGGCAACGTGGCTCCGCCGCTCCGTGTGAAGGCCGAATTCATCGACGTCATGAACGCTCGCGCCGACAAGGAAACGGCGATCAACCAAGCGCGAGCCTACGCCGAACAACGCGAGGCCGAAGCACGAGCAATCGCGCGGCGAACAATCGATTCGGCCGAAGTCTTCCGGCGGCAGTCGGTCGAGAGTGCTCGCGCGGAAGGCGAAAGCTTCTCACGTTTGATCGCACAATTTCGATCCGAAGAACAACACGGCCCCCATTCATATGCCGAAGCCCGGCAAATGGCACTGCGACGAAAGTATCTCGACACGATGGAAGAAACGCTCCGAAAAGTCGCCGCCAAAATCGTGCTCGATTCGGGGCAAGCGATCGACCTGACCATCCTGCGCGAGCAAAAGGGGTCGAAGTGAAGATGCACGACGCACTTGGCGACTTTCAGCGAAACAAGGCCGGAGCGAAGGGGCCAGGCGTCTTTTTCAGGTCGGTGACACTCGCCTTCTATTCTTTGCACGGGCGAGATTGATGCTTTGTTTAACCCCAACGCCATCGGCGTGGGCGCGGTGGATACGACTCGCGCACGCCGATGGCGTTGCGGTTAAACATCTC